>DAIESR010000058.1 GCA_027346205.1 Beijerinckiaceae bacterium | reverse complement strand
AGGCGGGTGATCAGGTCGACGTGTTCGTCGAGCGCTATGAAGACCGCAACGGCGAGGTCGTCCTCAGCCGTGAGAAGGCCAAGCGCGAAGAAGCCTGGACCCTGCTGGAGAAGTCGTTCGAGGCGCAGCAGCGCGTCACCGGCCAGATATTCGGTCGCGTCAAAGGCGGGTTTACCGTCGACCTCAATGGCGCTGTGGCGTTCCTGCCCGGCAGCCAGGTCGATATCCGCCCGGTGCGCGACATCGCCCCGCTCCTGGGCTCGCCGCAGCCGTTCCAGATCCTCAAGATGGACCGCTCGCGCGGCAACATCGTCGTGTCGCGCCGGACCGTGCTCGAGGAGAGCCGCGCCGAGCAGCGCTCGGAGCTGGGGGCCAACCTTGAGGAAGGTCAGGTCATCGACGGCCTCGTCAAGAACATCACCGATTACGGCGCCTTCGTCGATCTCGGCGGCATCGACGGCCTGCTGCATGTCACCGATATTGCATGGCGGCGCGTCAACCATCCGAGCGAGGTGCTGTCGATCGGCCAGTCGGTGAAGGTCAAGATCATCAAGATCAACCACGAGACCCACCGCATTTCGCTCGGCATGAAGCAATTGCTCGAAGACCCGTGGCAGGGCATCGAAGCGAAATATCCGGTCAACGCCCGCTTCCACGGACGCGTGACGAATATCACTGACTATGGTGCCTTCGTCGAACTCGAGCCGGGCATCGAGGGTCTGATCCACGTCTCCGAAATGTCCTGGACGAAGAAGAACGTCCATCCAGGCAAGATCGTCGCGACGAGCCAGGAAGTCGATGTTCAGGTGCTCGAAGTCGATCCGGTCAAGCGCCGCATCTCGCTCGGCCTCAAGCAGACGCTCACCAATCCTTGGGAGGCCTTTGCCGAGAAGCATCCGATCGGCAGCTCGGTCGAAGGCGAGGTCAAGAACAAGACCGAATTTGGTCTCTTCATTGGCCTCGAAGGCGATGTCGACGGTATGGTCCATCTGTCCGACCTCGATTGGAACCGGCCAGGCGAACAGGCCATCGACGAGTACAAAAAGGGCGACATGGTCAATGCCAAAGTTCTCGATGTCGACATCGAGAAGGAGCGCATCTCGCTCGGCATCAAGCAGCTCGCGAGTGATCCTTTCGCCGCCAAGCCGACCGATGAGGCTAGCGGACCGGATCTCAAGAAGGGCCTCATCGTGACCTGCGAGATCATCGATGTGAAGGATGGCGGCCTCGATGTGAAGATCACCGGCACCGATCTTACAGCCTTCATCAAGCGCGCCGAACTCGCCCGCGATCGTGCCGACCAAAGGCCGGACCGTTTCGCGATCGGCGAGAAGGTCGATGCCCGCATCACCCAGTTCGATCGCCGTGCGCGCAAGGTCGCGGTCTCGATCAAGGCCCTCGAAGTCGCCGAGGAAAAGGAAGCGATCGCCCAATATGGCTCGGCCGATTCGGGCGCTCTGCTCGGCGATATTCTCGGCGCGGCCCTGAAGGCGCGCGAAACCGACACCAAGAAGACGGGAAAGAAGGCAGACGAAGAATAATCGGCTGCAATCTTCTGCAACTATCAAGAACCCGCGCGGTGTTCCGCGCGGGTTTTCTTTTCGTCGACATAGAGCATCGTGCGCAAAAGTGTGCGCGGTTTTGCGCGTAAACGATGCTCTATCTTTTTAAATTTCGAGCATCTTATCCGCTTTCAAGTGATTCCACTTAAGAGCGGGATGCTCTAGTGGGGATTTTTCATGCTGCTCGCCGAAGGATGCGCCATCGGGATCGACTTCGGCACGACGAACAGCATCGTCGCTGTCGCAAGGCCCGATGGCCATGTCGAATGCATGACTTGGCCGACGAATTTCGGCGCGACCGACACGTTCCGCAGCGCTTTGATGTTTTGGCGCGAGGGCCGCAAACTCGCGCATGCGGCGGGACCGGAGGCGATCGAACGCGCCGTCGCTGGCGACCGCGATCATCGTTTCGTACAGTCACTCAAGACCCATTTGGCGAGCCGGCTGTTTGCGGAAACACGGCTGTTCGGCCAACGCCTGACAATCGAGGAGCTGGTGACGGTATTTCTGCGCCATTTGCTCGATGGTCTGGCGCCCATCGCAGAGACACTTCCAGTGACCGGCGGACGGCCGGTCGTCTTCGCCGGCGAAAGAGCCGATGAAAGGCTCGCCCTTGATCGTCTCGCCAAATCCTATGCAGGCGCGGGCTTGACCCAAATCGAATTCGCTTATGAGCCGCTCGGTGCCGCCTATTGGTATGCCCGTGCGCTCGAACGCGACGAAACCGTGCTGGTTGCCGATTTCGGCGGCGGTACCAGCGATTTCTCGATCATGCGCTTTTTTCGCAAGGGCGATGGCATCGCCGCCAAGGCACTAGCCCATAGCGGTGTCGGTATTGCCGGCGATACGTTCGATTATCGAATCATTGATCACGTCGTCGCACCACGTCTCGGCAAAGGCACGGCCTATCGGTCGCTGGAGAAGCTTTTGCCGATGCCGGCCTATTTTTATGCGGCCTTCGCGCAATGGCACCAATTGTCATGGCTGAAGTCGGCGCAGACACTCGCCGAATTGAAGTCTCTCGCCGCGGCGAGCCTGGCGCCGAACATGATCGAGGATCTCGTCACGATCGTCGAAATGGACCTCGGCTTCGAGCTGCATCGCGCCGTCGCTGGCCTCAAGGCGGAATTATCCTTTGTGGAACGCGCGCATTTCCGCTTCGAAAAATCCGGCGTGTCGATCGAGGCGGAGGTGGCTCGCGACGATTTCGATGCCTGGATCGCGCCCGATCTCGGCAGACTCGCGGCAACAATGGACGCCGCCATAGAGGACGCCGGCCTGAAGGCCGTGGATATTGATGCGGTCTTCATGACCGGCGGCACGTCTTTCGTGCCGGCGGTTCGCCGGATCTTCGAAGAGCGCTTCGCCAAGCCGCGCATTCATATCGGCGACGCATTTCAGTCGGTCGCCTCGGGCCTCGCGCTCATCGCCGCCGATCGGGCGCGTTTGGCCGGCTAAAGCCGATCATTTCATCATCGGCACTTTAGCTTCGCGCGTCAGCCGGAACACCGCTTGATCGCCAAACAGATTCCAGACCCACCAGGGCGCATTGACGAGCATCGGTGCGCCAAAGCGGTCGAGCGCGACGCCGCCCTCGATCTTGGCATCCATCACCTCCACGAGCGTGACGAAATCGCGAATGGTGCAGAAATGGATGTTCGGCGTCTCATACCAATAATATTTGAGATTTTCGGTGATCGGCATCCGGCCCTTCATGGCGATTTGCGTGCGAATGCGCCAATGGCCGAAATTCGGGAAAGAGACGATCGCATGCCGCCCGATGCGCAGCATATGTTCGAGCACTTTGCGCGGCTGCCGCGTCGCCTGCAAAGTCTGCGAAAGGATCACATAATCGAAGGCATTATCGGGATAGTCGGCGAGATCCGTATCGGCATCGCCCTGTACCACGGACAGGCCCTTGGCGACGCAATCATTGACGCCGCGTTGCGACAGCTCGATGCCCCGCGCATCAACACCCCGCTCCTCGGCCAGAAGGCGCAGCAAAGTGCCGTCGCCGCAGCCGACATCGAGCACGCGGCTCTGCGGCTCGACCATATTGGCGACAACGAGAAGATCGACGCGGGCCGCCCGCGACAGTCTCTCGATTACATCTTGCGCAGCATGCTGCGTGACGTCTTCATCCGACACGATCAGCGCTTTCCTTCCACTGAAGGTAGGCCGCGCGCCCGCGCCGCGGCATCGAGAAAGCCGCGCGTCGTCGCAAAGAATTCGGGAACTTCGAGCAGAAAGGCGTCATGGCCACGATCGCTCTCTATGTCGACGAAAGAGACTGATGCGCCAGCGGCATTGAGCGCATGCACGATCGCACGTGACGCCGAGGTGGGGTAGAGCCAATCTGAACTGAAGGAGACGACGCAAAAACGCGTCTTCGTTCCTTTGAAGGCCAAAGCGAGCGTGCCGTTGTAATCATCGGCGAGATCAAAATAATCGCAGGCGCGTGTGACATAGAGATAAGAATTAGCGTCGAACCGATCGACAAAGCTCGCACCCTGATAACGCAGATAGTTCTCGATCTGGAAATCGGCACTGAAGGAAAAAGTCGGCGCGGCGCGATCCTGCAGCTTGCGGCCGAATTTGCGCTGCAACGCTTCATCCGAGAGATAGGTGATATGCGCCGCCATGCGCGCAACGGCGAGGCCCTTGGTTGGGCTGGTGGCGAAATCGAGATAGCAGCCGTTGCGCCATTCGGGATCGGCCATGATCGCCTGTCGCCCGACTTCGTGAAATGCGATATTCTGCGAGGAATGTTTCGCCGCCGTGGCGATCGGCATCGCCGAAAACACCCGTTCCGGATAGCTCGCGGCCCATTGCAGAACCTGCATGCCGCCCATCGAGCCGCCGATGACGCCAAACAGCGTGTCTATGCCCAAATAATCAATCAACATGGCCTGGGCGCGAACCATGTCGCGAATGGTGACGAGCGGCAGATCGAGACCATAGGCGCGGCCGCTCGCCGGATTGAGCGAGGCCGGACCCGTCGTGCCCATGCAGCCGCCGAGGACATTCGAGGCGATCACAAAATAGCGGTCCGTATCGATCGGCCGGCCCGGCCCGACCATGATTTGCCACCAGCCGGGCTTGCCGGTCACCGGATGGATATTGGCGACATGCTGATCGCCGGTCAGTGCATGGCAGATGAGGATGGCATTGGATTTGTCGGCGTTGAGCGTGCCATAAGTCTGATAAGCGATGCTGAGGGGGCTCAAGGCGACCCCCGCATCCATTTTCAGCGGCTGCGCGGCATCAAAGCGCACGACATGGCTATGCGGCGCATCCGCCTCGAGCTGACTCACCGCTTTCGAATTCTGGATGATCGTCACCTTGGTGCCAGTCCGCGCGAAAAATCACCTGCCGTCCCGTTCGCTTTGCCGAACGTAGTGTTTTTTATGTAGAAGCGCCCGGGTCGAAGTGTCAAGGTGAACCTAAGACTCTATGTGAGCCTCGGGCTCGGCTTCGGCGCGATGCCCTCTCGTGCTTGTCGAGAAAGGCTTTTCAGGCGACGGCAATTGGCTTTACAAACTGCCATCACCAATTTCAGAGCGCTCATGCTGGACCGACCCGTTTCCGAAACTTTGGCCGACCTCCGCGCCGAGATCGATCGTATCGATGAGCGCCTCCATGAACTATTGATGGAGCGCGGCGAAATCATCGACCGGCTGATCGCGGCGAAGGCGGGCGCCAGCTGCGCCTTCCGTCCCGATCGCGAGGCTGCAATGATGCGCCGCCTCGTCTCGCGCCATCGCGGCATTCTGCCGCTCGACACGGTCGAAAGCATCTGGCGGATCATTATTTCCACCTTCACTTTCGTGCAGGCGAATTACAGCGTGCATTGCGACATCGCCGAGGGTGACGCGCCGATGCGTGACGGCTGCCGCTTTCATTTCGGCTTCACCGTGCCTTTCGTCGCGCATACAGGGACAGCCGGAGTGATCGAGGCGGTTGCTGCCTCCGCCGGCGATCTCGGTCTCGTCAAGGTCGAAGGCAGCGCAGCGGCAGGCGCCTGGTGGCAGAATCTTGTCGCACCCTCCGCGCCGAAGATCATCGCGCGTCTGCCCTTCGTCGAAAGGCCGGACCATCCAGCCGGCCTGCCGCTCTTCGTCATCGCCAAGCCGCTGACCGAAGCCGTGGCGCGCGATGTCGTGCTTTATGCCTTGGATGTCGCGCGATGGCAGGAGGGTTTGCCTGCGGGCCTCGCCGCTCTCGGCGCCGAGATCCTCGGCAAAAGTCCTGAAGGCGAAGGCCTTTCCCTGCTCGTCTCGGCATCCGGGTCAGTGATCGACGCGGCACTGCGTGAAGCCTGTGCGAAGGCCGGAGCGAAGGCCATTGATCTCGTCGAGATCGGCAGCCATGCGGCACGTTTCGATCTCGCCAAACCCGAGCCAGCACAGGCAACATCTGGCACGAACGCAAGCGGGTAGCTCCGCTTGCCATCCGTCAGCCTTTTTCCTGGCGATGGAAGACCGCCGGATGCTATTTTCTCAAAATTGAGCCCAATGCGGCGACGCGAGCCTGTTTTTCGCTCCGCTTCGCGCAAAAGGCTCGCAGGAGTGTCATGATGAATTCCTTCGATGGCGCGGGCCGGCCGCAACCGCGACCGGGCGTGTTGGCGATCGACCCCTACCGCCCCGGCAAGAGCGGCGGCACCGGCGCCGGCAAGATCCATAAGCTTTCATCGAATGAGACGCCGCTCGGCCCCTCGCCGCGCGCCAAAGAAGTATACAAAAAGGCCGCTGAACGGCTCGAAATCTATCCAGACGGAACGGCGACGGCGCTGCGCGAGGCGATCGGCGCCCGCTATGGGCTCGATCCGGCACGGATCGTCTGCGGCGCCGGATCTGACGAGCTGATCTCGCTTTTGAGCCATGCATTCGTCGGCCCCGGCGACGAGGGCATTTGCACGCGGCACGGCTTCTCCGTCTATCGCATCACCATTCTCGCAGCGGGCGGGATGCCGGTCATCGCGCAAGAGAAGAACCTGACCGCCGATGTCGACGAGATCCTCGCCGAGGTCACGCCGAAGACGAAGATCGTCTTCCTCGCCAATCCGAACAATCCGACTGGCACCTATCTCCCGTTCGGCGAGATCAAGCGGCTGGCCATGGCCTTGCCGCGCCACGTCCTGCTCGTGCTCGATGCCGCCTATGCGGAATATGTGACGCGCAATGATTATTCGCCGGGGCTCGAACTCGCCTTGACGAGCCAGAATGTCGTGATGACGCGCACCTTCTCGAAGATCTATGGCCTCGCCGGTCTGAGAATTGGCTGGTGCTATGCGCCGGCGCCGATCTGCGATGCGATCAACCGCATCCGCGGACCCTTCAATATCAGTACGGCAGCGATCGAGGTCGGCATCGCGGCGCTCCAGGATCTCGAACATATCGACAAGGCGATCGCCCATAACGAGACCTGGCTCGATTGGCTCACGCAGGAGATTGCCGAACTCGGCATCCCGGTCACGCCGAGCGTCGGCAATTTTCTTCTTCTGCATTTCAAGGACCCCGCCCAAGCGCAGGCCGCCGACGCGTTTCTGACGAGCCGTGGCCTGATCCTGCGCGCCGTCGACGTCTATGAACTGCCGCAATGTCTGCGGCTCTCCGTCGGGACCGAGGAGGCAAATCGGCTCGTGGTCGCAGCCCTGGCGGAATTCATGCGCGGCGAAGGTGGTCTCAGTGCCTGACAATCTCGGGGCGCAACCTGGAAGCACGCCCGGCGCGCCTGCCTTCGAACGCCTTTGCCTCATCGGCATCGGCCTCATCGGCTCCTCGATCGCTCATATCGCCCGCCAGAAGGCACTCGCCCGCACCATTGTCGCGATGGATGTGAGCGCGGATGTGCGCCGGCGCGTCGCCGAACTCGGCCTTGCCGACAAGGTGGCGGAGACGGCCGAAGTTGCCGTGCACGACGCCGATCTCGTCATTCTCTGCGTGCCGGTCGGCGCAATCGGCGAGGTGGCGCGAGCAATCGCGCCGCATTTGCGCGATGGCGCCATCTTGTCCGATGTCGGATCGGTCAAAAGCGCGGTGATCGCCGATGTCGCGCCCTGCCTGCCGAAGAATGTGCATTTCATCCCGGCTCATCCCGTCGCCGGCACCGAGCAATCCGGCCCCGATGCTGGCTTTGCCGCGCTGTTCCGCAATCGCTGGTGCATTCTGACGCCGCCGCTGGAAGCAGATCCCAAGGCCGTCGCGCGGCTCGCCGCCTTTTGGACGGCGGCCGGCGCCAATGTCGAAATCATGAATCCGGCGCATCATGATCTCGTGCTCGCCATCACGAGCCATGTGCCGCATCTCATCGCCTATAATATCGTCGGCACCGCCGCCGATCTCGAAGAGGTGACGCAATCCGAGGTCATCAAATTCTCGGCCGGTGGCTTTCGCGATTTCACCCGTATCGCCGCTTCCGACCCGACCATGTGGCGCGACGTGTTCTTGAACAATAAGGAGGCAGTTCTCGAAATGCTCGGCCGCTTCAATGAGGATCTCACCGCGCTGCAACGGATGATCCGACGCGGCGACGGCCAGGGCCTTTTCGATCTCTTCACCCGCACGCGGGCGATCAGGCGCGGGATTATCGAGCAGGGTCAGGAGACGGCCGCACCCGATTTCGGCCGCAGGAAGGGCGAGCCGAACGGGGATTGATCCCCCTCAATAAAGCGGCGGCACCTTTATCGAGGTGCGCACCGGCCCGATGTTGAGATGGCCGTCGTCGAACCCGACCGGCAGACGCAGCGGCCGCGGACCGGATGCTGCGCCATGACCACCGCCGCCGAGCAGGCTCGACAGCAGCGAGCCGGCATTGATGAGCGCCGGATCGACGCCGAGACGATGCAACAGCGGCTCGAAGCCGAGCATTTGGGTCGCGAGCTTGCCCTGGAGCTGATGCGCGGCATCGACCGTCAGCGCTCCACTGGCCTGAAATTTCGTCTCACCGCGCGCCACATTGAGATTGGCGAGATCGACGCGGCCGCCGGCGGATCGCCATTGGTCGAGCGTCTTCATCAGCGTCTTCGCCGGATCGAAACTCGCCTGAGTGATTGTGCCTTCGGCACTGATCTCGGCCGGCGCAGCGGTGCGGAGCAGCGCATCGACGATGGGCGAAGTGGCGTCATTCACCGTGACATGGAAATCGATGGCCCGATCGGCTCGCCCCGCGTCGCGCGTGAGCGTTGCCGTCGCGCGGCCTGCCTGTCCATCGAGCGCGCCTAGCCCCAGCGCATGGCCCTGCATCTTCAGCCCTTGACCGGAAATCGTGATCGCCGACACGTCCCGCGGCACGCCGCCGAGGACGATGGTGAGCGCTCTCCAAGTCAGCGAGACATCGACCGTTCGATCGTCGCCAAGGATAGCGAAAGGCGAGGCGGCAGCCACCGTCACAACATTAGGGCTCGTGAATTTCGCTGTCGCGAGAAAGCCGCTCAAAGAGCCTGCATAATGCCGGCCGAAAATGATTCCGTCGAACTGCGGCTTGTTGCAAGCGATCTCGATGGCGAAGGGAAAGCCGGCGATCTTCCGATCCGGACAAGTCCAACTGCGGTTGAAGGCTCTTTCGCGGGCGATCCAGGCGTCGAGACTGACAGCGCTTTGCTGAGCCGCGACACGCCAGAAGATCGTCCAGACCAGCACGACGAAAAAGACGAGGCCCGCGAGCAAGATGAGCCATGGCCGGAAGCGCCGCGGCCTCTCTCGTAACTGCACCACCTCGACCGCCATAAGGTCCTCCGTTTAGCGCATGTTCCGGAACATGCGCTAACCATGTGAAATAGAGCCATTCCAATTGCAAGAACGCAACCAAATCCTATTTCCGAATCTGGGCGAAAGCGCGAGGAGGCCGCGGGTGGATAGCCGGCCTATGCCGAATCTCTCTTCCGGTCGTAACAGGATCGACGCCTACCAAATTCGATCGGCCTTTTGTCACGTTCGGCGTTGCCGCGAAATCGACCTCTTGTTTCGGTAGGGAAACCTCCTGGATTTTGACGTAGAGCAAACTTTGCTTCCCGCGCGCGGCCATGATGTCCGATCACGCGGGATCTCGTTTTCGGACATGATGATGCATGCAACAGCTTTCCCGGCAGACCTTTGGGTCTTCGGCTATGGTTCCTTGATGTGGCGGCCGGGCTTCACCTTCACCGAGCACCGGGTTGCGACAGTGCGCGGCTATCATCGGGCGCTCTGCGTCTATTCGCATTTCCATCGCGGCACGCCGGAAAAGCCGGGCCTCGTGCTCGGCCTCGACCGGGGCGGCTCCTGCCAGGGCATCGCCTTTCGCGTGCCAGCGGCAGCCGCCGCCGACACGATCGCCTATCTGCGCCAGCGCGAGCAGGTGACGCTCGTCTATCGCGAATTGATCCTACCGGCCCGGCTCGCCGACGGACGCCACGTCCTAGCCCTCTGCTATGTGGTGGATCGGCGTCATCAGCAATATGCGGGCAGGCTCGACAGGGCGGATCTCGAACGGCTCGTGCGGCAAGGCTATGGCGCCTCCGGCGCCAATCCGGAATACGTCCGCAACACTCATGCTCATCTCGCGCAGCTCGGCATCGCCGATGCGACGCTCGAATGGCTGGTGCGGAGATTCTCCGATCATCCACTTACCGAGCAGGCTCAGCCAAGGACCGAATCCCTGGCTCCTCTGCCTGCCGTTTCAAGCGGCTGAGACCGCCGCGAGACAGTCTTCCAGGTCTTGCGCAGCGGCACGCCGCTCGCGCGCATCCGCGGCCAGAAGATGGATGTGCCATTCCAGGGCACCAGCGGCCAAGGCGGCCGCGACAAACCCGTCTCGCGCGGCAAGATCGGGCACGCCGTCGCAAAGCCAAAGCGAGATGCAGCGACGATGTCCGTCGCCGTCCCAGCCCACGGCTATCGCAATCGCCTCGGCAAAATCCGGCATGCCGCCATCCGGCGCGCAGGGGTTGGTGGGAAAGACAGAGCAAATATAGCGCCGGCCCGAAGCGCCCCGCCAAGCGTGAAAGCGCGATGCCAAGCTACCGCCGGCAAGGCTTTCCAATGGCGCATTGCTGCTCGTCGCTTGATCTGCGGTCCGAGCAGCCCGGGTTCCGACTTCGCGCCTCGGGATGCGAGCCGGTACAAGAACCTTGTCTCGTCCGTTCGGCATCAGCTGCGATAGACGGCCAGCGCTCTTTCTTTGGCTGAAGA
>DAIESR010000055.1 GCA_027346205.1 Beijerinckiaceae bacterium | reverse complement strand
TCTTCAGCCATGATCCCCTCCTTGGTTGATGATTTCAACCTAGCGCCAAGAACTAGTGGCAAGAACTAGTGGTGAAAATCAAACGCTGGTCAGGACCAAAAGTTCAAAAAGCTTTTGAAATAACTCAACGCACAGCGGACTTGTCCGTCTCATTTTTACCACTAGAGCCGATCCCGATCACATGGATCGAGACATGCTCTAGGGGTTTCAAAGAATGGCCCTTGCTTCGCGGAACGGCAAGGTCGTTTTCCGCGGTTGCGCACTGCGGCTCAGGCGCAACCAGAGCCCAGCTCTCTTTTGTTCAAGACTGGCGTCCCGGAAGGGATTCGAACCCCTGACCTACGGTTTAGGAAACCGTTGCTCTATCCTGCTGAGCTACCGGGACTCCTGCGACGAGCGCAGCTCGCCGACCATTCATCTGCGATTCAGCCACAATTGATTTAGCATGTCGGCCGATCACGTGCCAACAGCGGCGGTATCTAGAGCCGATCCCGACCATAGGGAATCGCTTGCGATCTAAATGGTCGGGACAAATCGGCTCTATTTCAAATAGATAGAACATACCCTTGATCGGGAAAGCCTATCAACTTTTCCGGGACATGCTCTGGTTGGGAATGGCGACAATTTTCGACGCGCAGCAACAGCCTCGCGGGTACAGCTTGGCCTTAGGCTTCATGCTGAGCCTCATCGCCTGCCATTCTCCCGCGGCGGCTCGCGCCGCGCCGGCGCTGCCTGTTGCTTCTGGCTGCCCGAGCGTCGGCACCCAGCGCGGTGAAGTCGCCAGGATAGACGACAGACTCGACATCGTTTTGAAGGACGGCCGCAGCCTGCATCTCGCCGGTCTCGACCCGCCGCAGCCAACACCGGATGCTCCGGATTTTCCTTCTCATGCCCGCGACGCGCTTGCCGCCGAATTGGCCGGCGGCGAGATCAGCTATCTGCCGCTTGCGGCGACGCCGGACCGTTGGGGCCGAGTTCCCGCCTTCGTGTTCCTGCTTCCGCGCGGGCTTGGCGCGGCACCAGTCTCCGCCACGATTTTTCTGCTGGCGCATGGCTTTGCGCGCTTCATGCCTGTGCCGGAAGCGCATCCGTGCCGCGACGCTTTTCTGGCCGCCGAAAGACTCGCCCGCGAGGTCAAGCTCGGGCTTTGGCGTGATCCCTATTATGCGATCATGGCAGCGACAAATCACGCCGGTTTCGCCGATAAAGGGGCGACCAATGTCATCGTGCAAGGCCGGCTCGCGCGCGTGACAAAGAGCCATTTTCGCACTTCGCTGGCCTTCGCACAGCAGCATAAAGCGGGCTTCTCAGTCACAATCTTGCAACGCAATGTCGCCATATTTGAGCGGTCTGGACTGGATTTTCATGCTCTCATCGGCCGTATGTTGCGAATCCGTGGTCTTCTCGATCTGCGCTTTGGACCCCATATCGAGATAACGAGCGCTGACGACATCGAAATAATCACAGA
Source organism: Beijerinckiaceae bacterium (assembly GCA_027346205.1). Lineage (GTDB taxonomy): Bacteria > Pseudomonadota > Alphaproteobacteria > Rhizobiales > Beijerinckiaceae > Methylovirgula. The sequence continues at coordinate 1,588 of DAIESR010000055.1, read as the reverse complement.
CCAACATATTCAAGGGGGCAACCCCCGGCCGAGCGGTACGAAAGCCGCGCCGCCGCCCATAAAAGATCCATGACATCGCGTTCCTTCCCTTTCTTGACGCGTCGAGGCAGCCCTGATGCGGCATATCCATGCCCATGGTGGAGGCTGATTTCGCGCGGCATTCTTCTTCTGGCAGCCTTCGCCCTAGCCGGCTGCGCGATGATGGAGAGCCAAGGCGTCAAGCCGCTGACGGCGGGAATTCCGGCCGCGGCGCCGCGCACGGTCGGCGTGGAGACGCTCTCCTCCGCCGAGCATAAGAAGATGATCGCGATGTTCGGGGGCGAATACAGCTACCCGTCGGCCGAGCGCTTCTTGAACGATATGCTCGTCAAGCTCGCCAAGACGGATGGTGCCTATTCCGAGCCCTATAAGGTGACGATCCTCAATTCGCCCATCGTCAACGCGTTCGCGCTGCCGCCAGATAAGATCTATGTGACGCGCGGGCTGCTGGTGCTCGCCAATGATGCGGCGGAGGTCGCGGCGGTGATGGCCCATGAGATCGGCCATATCACCGCCCATCATGCCATGCTGCGGGCGGAACAGGAAAAGCGGGCCGCGGTGATCACCCAGGCCGCCAGCGTGATCCAGAGTCGCGAAAAAGGCCGCGAGGTCGAAGCCGTCGAACGGCGGACGATCGCGATCTTCTCTCGCCAGCAGGAACTCGACGCGGATCATATCGGCATCGTGTCCATAGCCAAGGCCGGCTATGACCCTTATGCGGCCTCGCGTTTCCTGAACACGCTGGAACAGGCGCGGCAGCTGCAGGCCAGCGAATTCGGCCAAGGAACGTCGACAAAGCCCGATCTTTTGGCGACGCATCCCTCGACACCCGAGCGTGTCGCGCAAGCCGTTGCCGTGGCACGCCAGTTTGGTCCACCCGGCGTCGGTACGACCGACCGAACCGCCTATCTCGCGGCGATTGACGGCATGATGTATGGCGACGATCCTGCCGATGGTGCCATCCGCGGCCGCACCTTCATTCATCCGCGTCTCGGCTTCGTCTTCGTGGCGCCGCATGGCTTCGTCCTGGAGAATTCGGCGCAGGCTGTGCTCGGGGTCAAATCCGGCGGCCTCGAGGCGTTGCGCCTCGATAGCGTCCGGCTGCCGGCGAAGACTTCGTTGCGAGACTATCTCGGTTCCGGCTGGATCGACGGCCTGCTGCGGAGCTCGATCGAACCGCTCGAGGTGAGCGGTATGCCGGCCATCACTGCCACCGCTCGCGCCGGAGAATGGAATTTTCGTATTGCCGTCATTCGTTTCGATTCGACGCAAGTCTATCGGTTGATTTTCGCCATCCATAGCTTGACCGATGAGGCGGAGCAGAGCTTTCGTGCATCGATCATGTCCTTTCGACGAACTACGCCGGACGAGGCAGCACGTGTGCTGCCCCTGCATATCGTCGTTGTTACGGCGCAGCCGGGCGACACAGCGGAGACGCTCGCGACCAAGATGGGCGTGATCAATCGGCCGCTGGAAAATTTTGAATTGCTCAACGACCTTCACCAGACCGGGCCTCTAAGGCTTGGTGAGCATTACAAAATCGTGAGCG
>DAIESR010000038.1 GCA_027346205.1 Beijerinckiaceae bacterium | reverse complement strand
GTCGGCTCGGAAGCCGCGCCCGCCGCGCCGCTCTATGTCGATCTCGCCCGGGCGGCGGCGCAGGCGGATCTCTCGATCGGGCGCAGCCTCACGCCAGTGCAGATGCCGACGCGATTTGGCGATTTCGAGCTGGCCGATATGGAACTCACCGGCGAAAAAATCCCCGCCCTGCCGTGCCTCGGCTTTCGCGGCGTGGCGCTTTCCGGAAAATTCCAGATCTCGGGCTTTGCATGCGGCGCCAAGGGCAAGCCCATTGCGCAGCCGGCGCTCTCCTGCCTCATCGATCGCCTGGATTTGAACGCCGCCGGCGACGACAAGGCCCTGGCCGTCTTCTTCGCCGCCAGCGAATTGCGGCGCAACCCCGCTTGCGCCGGCACCCGATTCGATCCAGCCGCCACCCGCGCAAGCTGGCTCGATCGGAATGATGCGCCGCCGCCACTCAAAGCCAAAAAACTGCTCTGAACGACACTGGTTGGAAACTACCACCGGCTTTGCAATTCGCCTCGAACCAAAATCGGTCTAAGGTGTTTCCTAGAAAAAGGGGAATGATTCATGCGCCAGACATCCACGGCATTGGTTTCAATCGGCCTCGCCCTCGCCGCGGTTGTCGCAGGGAGCGCCGCGGCGACGGCGAAGCCCCGGCACCACCACCATTACCGTCATGTGCCGCACCATAGCGTGATCTATCGCGACACGCAGGCGCCGCTCGAGGTGAACAAGCGGAGCTGGCTCGATCCGGGCCCCGTCGCGCCGGTCGGCAGCGAGCAGGCCTATGTGACGCAGAGCACGATCTTCGCCCAGACGCCGGATCAGGCCTATTTCCCCAGCCGCTTCCATGACGACGCCATGCCGCGGCCGCTCTATGTGCCGGGCAACATGACTCATATCATCGAGTTCTCGACGCCGCGCGATCCTTTTGAATGAGAGAAGGCGGCGACAAGACCCCTCGCCGCTGGCCGACAAAGCCGGCGGCGTTCCGGGACATGCTTTCACTTGAAGATGGACGCATGCCTCATCCGAACCCCCCGGATTAAATCCGGGGGCCAGCAACTTTTCGGGATCATGTTGTTTTTTGTACCGCATGATCTTGTTCGAAAAGTCTGCAACTTTTCGAGATCATGCTTATTCCGCCGCGACACCGGTGCCGCCGAGGCCGCAATAGCCGGCCGGGTTCTTGGCCAGATATTGCTGGTGATAATCCTCGGCATAATAGAAGGGCGGCGCATCGAGGATTTCGGTCGTGATCGGGCCAAAGCCTCGCGCCGCCAAAGCCTCATCATAGAGGCGCTTTGAGTCCTCCGCCGCCGCCTTCTGCTCCGGGCTCGTGACGTAAATCCCCGAGCGATATTGGGTGCCGACATCATTGCCTTGGCGCATGCCCTGGGTCGGATCATGGCTCTCCCAAAAGGTTTTGAGGAGTTGCGTGAAAGGGATCACCGAAGGATCGAAGGCGACCAGAACCACCTCATTATGCCCGGTGAGGCTCGAGCAAACCTCCTCATAGGTAGGATTGGGCGTCAGCCCGGCGGCATAGCCGACAGCGGTCACCCAAATCCCCTTCTCGAGCTGCCAGAATTTGCGTTCCGCGCCCCAGAAACAGCCGAGACCGAAGAGCACGGTCTCGATCCCTTCGGGGAAGGGCGGCGTCAGCGCATGGCCATTGACGAAATGACGCTCGGCGATCGGCATTGGCTCTGTCCGGCCGGGCAAGGCCTCCTGGGCTGTAGGGAGCGTGAGGCGTTTGCGGGAGAAAACCATGGATCTGTCCTCGGCTGCGTTCGGACCATCTTGAGAATGGGCGAGCATGCGCCGTGCCGCAAGAACCTTCCCCCGATTTTCGAAAACCAGTTTTAGCGGCTGGAAAAGCCGATTCTCGGCCGCCGCTTTCGCGTGAGCGCCATGATCAGCGTCCCAAGACTGCCGACGACGAGCCAGGTCGGCAGCAGAAGAAGACGAACCATCACCGGGTCCCACAGAAAGGGAATGCGGCCTTCGAGCAGCCCCTGTGGATTTTTGAGCGCGTCCGGCGCGAACCAGGAGATCGTCTTGCCGAGCGGCGTCAGCAAGAGGCCGCCGCCGGCGATGCTGCGGGTGCCGTCGATCACCAATGCGGCAAAGGCACCAGCGAGGAGAAATAAGCCGAGGATGCGGAAGATGAAGCGGAGCATGGCGCCCGTTTGGTTTAGAACGGGAGCTTTTCCTTAGGCTTGTGGTCGCCTCTTGTCTATGCACCCTAAACCAAGCCTGTCGACAGCGCGACGAGATCAGCGAAGATGAGGCGAGCTGCCGCTTGCACTCGGCCTTCGCCTGACTATAGTGGCGCGCTTCGCGAGGCCTTGAGAGTTCCGGCTCGCAGAGAGCCGGCACGCGTCGTCGCCAGACGGTCGCACCTTGCGAAACAAATGTCTTTTGGAGGGGTGGCCGAGTGGTTGAAGGCGCACGCCTGGAAAGTGTGTATAGGGGAAACCCTATCGCGGGTTCGAATCCCGCTCCCTCCGCCACGAAGTAACCAATTGATAATAGAGTTGTTTCATCCGTTTTTGCGGCCTAATTCTCGGCTGTTTTCCGAGCCTTGCGGACGCTGGGTTTTCTGCGGCGATTCGAGAGACGTTCAAACACCGAAAATCTTGCTTTCTCCGCGCGGAAGTCTCGCGCGTCATTTTCAATGGTACGGGCGTCTCTGCCTGCCCGGTAGGCAGATGCCTCTTTC
>DAIESR010000032.1 GCA_027346205.1 Beijerinckiaceae bacterium | reverse complement strand
TGATCCGCGCATCCAGGCAGTAAGATTCAGGTCCAGCTCTGAGTCTGGATGGCCGGGTCTAGCCCGGCCATGACGCTTCATCAGCCTTTGTGAAAAAACTATTCCGTCGCCTTCTCGAAATCGAAGAAGGTGAACGGCCCTTTGCATTCTCGTGGCGTGCCCTCGTTGGGATTACGCCGCGTGTAATTGCTTCGCCTTTTCGCCGCGATAGGAGAGGGCTTCGGCGAGATGGCGGCGGCCGACGGTCGTTGCGTCGTCGAGATCGGCAATGGTGCGGGCGAGCCTCAGGATTCGATGAAAACCGCGCGCCGAAAGGCCGAGACGTTCCGAGGCGTCGCGCAGCAAGGCGAAGCCTGCCGGATCGGGCCGCGCCACCTCTTCGATCACCGGGCCGGGCGCGGCGGCATTGGAGCCCACCATGGCAAGGCCGAGCGCGGCATAGCGCTCGTTCTGGAGGCGGCGGGCAGCGGCGACGCGGGCGGCAACCTCGGTTGAGCCCTCCGCCGGAGGCGGCAGCATCAGGTCCGCCGCGCTGACGGCTGGAACCTCGATCGAAAGATCGATGCGATCGAGCAGTGGTCCCGATATGCGTGTCTGATATTGCGCGATGCAGCGGGCATTAGGCTGTCTGTTGCAGGTGAAGCCGGGATCGAGCGCATGGCCGCAGCGGCAGGGATTCATCGCCGCGACGAGCTGGAAGCGGGCCGGATAGACGGTGCGATGGTTCGCCCGTGCGATCGCCACTTCGCCGGTCTCCAGCGGTTGACGCAGACTGTCGAGGGCTTGCGGATGGAACTCCGGCAATTCATCGAGAAACAGGACGCCATGATGGGCGAGCGAAATTTCGCCCGGCCGCGCATGGGTGCCGCCGCCGACGAGAGCCGCCATGGAGGCCGAATGATGCGGCGCCCGAAAGGGACGCCGATCGGTCAATTCGCCGCCGCCCAATTGGCCGGCAACCGAATGAATGAGCGAGACTTCGAGCAGTTCGGAAGGCGCGAGCGGCGGCAGGATGGAAGGCAGGCGCGCGGCCAGCATGGATTTGCCCGCGCCGGGCGGCCCATTCATCAACAGATTATGGCCACCGGCGGCGGCAAATTCGAGCGCCCGCTTGGCACCTTCTTGTCCCTTGATATCGCGCAGATCGGGCTGCGGTCCGGCTTGCGTACGCATCGCCGGCAAGGGCCGACTCATCACCTGCGTACCTTTGAAATGATTGGCGAGCTGGATGAGCGAATGCGGCGCCAGCACATCCATGTCCTGCGAAGCCCAGGCGGCTTCGCCTTCTGCATCGCGCGGACAGATCAAGCCATGCCCGCGCGCATTGGCGGCAATGGCGGCGGGCAGCACGCCGGCGACCGAGGTGATCGTACCATCAAGGGCAAGCTCACCAAGCACGGTGTAATTTTGCAGCACATCGGCCGGCACGGCGCCGATCGCCGCCATGATCCCGAGCGCGATCGGCAGATCATAATGGCTGCCTTCCTTCGGCAAATCGGCCGGCGCGAGATTGACCGTGATCCGCTTCGCCGGCAGGGCGAGGCCCGCGGCATTCAGGGCTGCGCGCACGCGTTCGCGCGATTCCGCCACTGCCTTGTCGCCGAGGCCGACCACCATGAAGACCACATTGCCATTCGATATCTGCACCTGCACATCGACCGGCCGCGCATCTATGCCGATGAATGCGACTGTCGCAACACGCACCACCATCGTTCCGCCCCCGCATCCGGCTCTCTGTGCAACATCACCCGCACCTTAAGCATAATGGCTGGATCTTTCAAGAACATTAAGCGAACAAATGCCAGCTCCGACCCAGCTCCTGTGACGGATCGACCACATGCTTGAATTTACTGTGGCATCATCGTCGCTGGAGTTGCGAGAGGACGATTGTTCAGCCAAGGGTGGTCTTTCGATCGGATCGGGCCGAATGATCCTCGTGCGTGACCCCTTTGGTGATCCAGCAGCGGCGGCCGCGCGTTTTCTTCGGCGGCTTGCGTTCATCATTCTCATGATTGTCGCCCCGGTCGGGGAAGTGCTGTCGCGCGGGGTGCTCTATATCCTCTTGCCGGTGGGCGCGGCCATCCTTGTCATTGCCGGCTTACTCGATGGTGCCGAGCTGGCGCGGCGCCGGATCGTCGACGCCTTTATGACGTCGATCGGCATAGCGGTCGTGTTTCTCACTTTCTGGGCTGCGCTGTCGCTCGTCTGGACGCCTTTTCCCATCGATGCGGGAGCCCAGCTCGGCCGCACGCTCCTGACCGGCTTCATCACGTTTCTGGCGATCGTCTCTCTGCCCGAGCGAGCCAGGATCTCGAACATCTATCTCCTGCCCGTCGGCGTCGCGATCACGTCCGTGGCGGCGTTCTTGATGATCTTGTTCGGGCCAGACACATTTTGGCAGGCGGCGGACCCGGATACGACCCTGGCGCAGCGCTGCATCATGTCGGTGAGCATCCTGCTTTGGCCGGCGCTTGGCGCTCTTGCCCTGCGCGAGCGTTTCATCATGGCCGCCGCCCTCGCCTTCGTGGTCGCTGCGGCAGTGCTCGCGGTCTTCACGCAGATTGCGCTTATCGCGCTATTGGTGGCGACCCTCGCTTATGTCATAGCGATGACCGATGCGCTGCGTACCGCACGTATCATCGCTTCCGCCTTGGCGGTTTTGATGCTCACCGCGCCCTTGTTCGTCGCTTTGCTCTACCCGTTCATCGTTTTGGCGCATGCCGCCTATGGCAGCCCTATTCTGGTGTTTTCCGATCTTGTCGTGCATGAATGGCCGCGGTTCATCACCGGCCATGGGCTCGATATGGCGGAGCGCGCAATCGCGCTCGGCCTCTTGCCGCCGGATACGCCGCGAAGCATTGTCTTCACGCTCTGGTATGAACTCGGCATCGTCGGCGTTGCCGCCTTCACCTTTCTGGCGAGCGCGGTGCTTCTCGCCGTCGGTCGCCTGCCGCAGCATGTGGCGCCTGCTATACTCGCGGCGCTCGTCGCCGGCCTCGTCATCGCGATTTTCGGCGCCGAAACCATTCAGCTTTGGTGGATCACACTGAACGGCATGGCCGCGATCGCGCTTGCCCTGCTCGTCAAGGCGCATCCGCAGTCGAAGCGGCCACTGGCGCCCGCGCCCGACGAAGAGGCCGAGCTGGAGGAGGGGATGGATTTCGATCATGAGCCGCAGTTCTGAAATGGCAAGCGGACGCTAGAGCATCAGACCCGCAGGTGGGAACCGGCTGCGGGACAAATCTGATGCGAAAATAAAAGGCGAGAGCGGCAGCACCGATTCCATTTGAATGTTCGCCGCTCTAGCGGGCCGCATAATCAGATTGGTGCTGAGGGCCGCAAAAATGCGGGGAAACCGGAGGAAAAGTCAGGCTGCTGCGTCGTCGCCGCGGAGAACAGGTGTCTTGGCCAAAACTTCGACCTCGGCATCGCTGAAGAGCCGGCTGCGGGTCAGGAAGCGGACCGATTCAGGTGCTTCGAGAGAAAAGCCGGACCCTCGTCCGGGCACGACATCGATCGTCAGATGCGTATGTTGCCAATATTCGAATTGCGCGGCGCTCATATAGAAGGGCGCGCCGCCGATTTCGCCGAGCTTCACATCGCTGGCCCCGACATGAAATTCGCCCAGTGGATAACACATGGGCGCCGAGCCGTCGCAGCAGCCGCCGGATTGATGGAACATCAAAGGCCCGTGCATTTTCTCGAGCTTCGCGATGAGTTCGAGCGCTTTTTCTGTTGCTTCGACGCGGGTGATCATCGTCACGCCTCTCCGACATGTTCAGGAGAGAAAGATTTAACATAGGAAGTGGGCGGTCCTGAATTCAGGACCGCCCTTTCGCAGACCGATCAGAAGAAGCCCAGCGCCTTCGGGCTGTAGCTCACCAGCATGTTCTTCGTCTGCTGATAATGATCGAGCATCATCTTATGCGTTTCACGGCCGATGCCGGACTGCTTATAGCCGCCGAAGGCCGCATGCGACGGATAGAGATGATAGCAGTTCGTCCACACACGTCCCGCCTGTATGCCACGGCCCATGCGATAGGCGCGTGAGATATCGCGCGTCCACACGCCGGAGCCGAGGCCGTAAAGCGTGTCATTGGCGAGAGCGAGCGCCTCCTCCTCGGTTTCGAAAGTCGTCACGGAGACAACCGGCCCGAAGATTTCTTCCTGGAAGACGCGCATCTTATTATGGCCTTCGAGGATCGTCGGCTGGACATAATAGCCTTCCGCCAATTCGCCTTCGAGAACATTGCGGGCGCCGCCGATCAGCACTTTGGCGCCTTCCTTCTTCCCGATGTCGATATAGGAGAGGATCTTCTCCATTTGATCATTGGAGGCCTGGGCGCCGATCATCGTCTCGGGATCGAGCGGGTGGCCCTGCTTGATCTTGGCGACGCGGGCGATCGCTTTTTCCATGAAGCGGTCATAGATTGATTTCTGCACCAGAGCGCGGCTCGGGCAGGTGCAGACCTCGCCCTGATTGAGCGCGAACATGGCGAAACCTTCGAGCGTCTTGTCGAAGAAATCGTCATCCGCTGCCATGACATCTTCGAAGAAGATGTTCGGCGATTTGCCGCCGAGTTCGAGCGTCACCGGAATGATGTTTTCCGATGCATATTGCATAATGAGACGGCCGGTCGTGGTCT
>DAIESR010000003.1 GCA_027346205.1 Beijerinckiaceae bacterium | reverse complement strand
GGCGAGCGCGGCGAGCTGCTTGCCCACCACGGTCGAGCCGGTGAAGGAGATCTTGCGGATGATCGGATGCGGAATGAGATAGGCCGAGATCTCCGCCGGCACGCCATAGACGAGATTGACGGCGCCATCCGGCACGCCGGCATCGACGACGGCACGGATCAGTTCGGCCGGCGAGGCGGGAGTCTCTTCCGGCGCCTTGACGATGATCGAGCAGCCGGCGGCGAGCGCGGCGGCGAGCTTGCGCACAATCTGATTGATCGGGAAATTCCAGGGCGTGAAGGCGGCGACCGGGCCGACCGGCTCCTTGATCACGAGGTTGAGCACCGCCTCGCTGCGCGCCGGCACCACGCGCCCATAGGCCCGCCTCGCCTCCTCGGCAAACCAGTCGAGCGTATCGGCCCCGGAGAGAACTTCGAGCCTTGATTCGATCAGCGGCTTACCCTCTTCGAGCGTCATCAACGGCGCGATCTCTTCGACGCGCTCGCGCAGAATCTCGCCGGCGCGGCGAAGAATTTTGGAACGTTCGAACGCGGAGACGCGGCGCCAGGCGGCAAATCCCTTGGCCGCTGCCACCAGAGCCAGATCGAGATCGGCGATACCCGCCTCGGCCACCGTGCCGATTTTCTCTTCCGTTGCGGGATCGACGACATCGATCGTCTTGCTGGAGAGAGAAGGCCGCCATTGGCCATCGATCAACAGCAGGACGTCAGGATAGTGTGGCACCAGAGATCCCCCTTTTCACACGAGAGTTCGGAGCGAGAAGTGCGTCCTTGCGGATCGCCGACACGGCCGAAGACCACCGTGGTATGCAGGCATGAAACATACAAGAGGTTTTCAACCACGTTACGCCGCCCCCTGCTGTGGAAGGATCATGACATTCCTCCAAAGACAGATTTTCCTGCTGACCGCTTCATGATGGAATTGGATTATTCGAATGCATTCAGACGCGGGGCGGACGAAGCTTTCGAAGGGTTACTGGCCCCCTCATCAGATCCTCATCGACTTTGAGCCGAGCGTCGCGCTCGGCTTCTTTTTCCTCGCACGGTGAAGCGCGCGCCATTTCACGGAACGACGGACGCCTTCACCGCAGCGGCGCCTTCCAAGGAAGCCGAAGCCGTGTCGCAATACGGCGCCAGAACCGATCCCGCCGCTTTATGCTGGCGTGTGAACCGATTGCCGCCTAAAAAACCTGAATGAGCCCGACCCATCGCCCCGTCCAAGCCGGAGACCATGTCTTTCTCGTCGACGGGTCTTCCTTTGTCTTTCGCGCCTATTTCCAGTCGATCCGACAGGACGCAAAATATAATTACCGCACGGACAAGCTTCCGACCGGCGCCGTGCGGCTCTTCTGCACCAAGCTCTTCCAATTCATCCGCGAAGGCGCGGCCGGCATCAAGCCGACCCATCTCGCGATCATTTTCGACAAATCCGAGAACTCCTTCCGCAAGGAGCTCTATCCGGCCTATAAGGCCAATCGCTCCGAGCCGCCGGAAGACCTCATTCCGCAATTTCCCTTGATGCGGGCCTCCGTGCGCGCCTTCGGCCTCACGCCGATCGAGCAGGACCGCTATGAGGCGGACGATCTGATCGCGACCTATGCGCGCCAGGCGCGCGAGCGCGGCGCCGACGTGCTCATTATTTCCGCCGATAAGGATCTGATGCAACTCATCGGGCCAGGCGTGGCCATGTATGATCCAGCCTCCGGCGAGGCGGGCGCCAAGGGCGCGCGGGAAGAACGCAAGATCGCCGAGCCGGAGGTCGTCGCCTATTTCGGCGTGCCGCCGGAAAAGGTCGTCGATGTCCAGGCGCTCGCCGGAGATTCCACCGATAATGTGCCGGGTGCGCGCGGCATCGGCATCAAGACGGCGGCGCAGCTCATCGGCGATTATGGCGATCTCGACACGCTCTTGGCACGCGCCTCCGAAATCAAGCAGCCGAAAAAGCGCGAGACGCTGACCGATCCCGAAAGCGTCAAATTGATCCGCATCTCGAAAGAGCTGGTGAAGCTCGTCACCGATGTCGCGGTCGAAGTGCCGCTCGACGAGCTGGGCCTGCATCAACCCGATGCCAAGACACTCGTCGCTTTTCTCAAGGCGATGGAATTTACGACCATCACCAAGCGCGCGGCCGAGACCTATGGCATGGATGCGGGCGCGATCGAGCCCGATCCGGGCTTTGTCGGTCCGGCCGGCTGGCGCGGCCGCAATGGCGAGCCTCTCCCCGACGGCGGCGACAAGCTGATCGAGACGGCGACGCCATCGACGCAAGGACCGTCCGGCTCGCTCATGCCGCGCAAAAATGCGCGCTATGGCGAGATCGCGCCAAAGCAGCACGCAACGACAGGGCCCGGCGAGCTTGCCGCCGCGCGCGCCGCCGAAGCACAGGCGACGCCTGTCGATCGTTCCGGCTATAGAACGATCACGAGCCTCGAAGAACTCAAGGCCGAAATCGCTGCGGCCTATGAAGCGGGCCTGCTCGCCGTCGATACGGAAACGACCTCGCTCGATCCCATGCAGGCGGAACTTGTCGGAATTTCACTCGCCACCGCGCCGGGCCGCGCCTGCTACATTCCCGTGGGACATAGGAGCGAGGGCCAGGGCGATCTCTTCGGCTCCGCCGATCTCCTGCCCGGCCAATTGCCGCTCGATACCGTGCTCGCCGCGCTGAAGCCGCTGCTCGAAGCCGATAGCGTCTTAAAGATCGCGCATAATATGAAATATGACTGGCTCGTTCTGCGTCAGCACGGCATCGAAGTGCAGCCGGTCGACGACACGATGCTGCTCTCCTATGTGCTCGATGCCGGGCTCACCGATCACGGCATGGACGTGCTCTCTCAAAAACATCTCAATCATAAGCCGATCGCTTTTTCGGAAGTGGCGGGCTCCGGCCGCAATTTCATCGGCTTCGCACGCGTCGCGATCGACAAGGCCAGTGAATATTCGGCCGAGGATGCCGATGTCGCTTTGCGGCTCTGGAACGTGTTGAAGCCACGGCTGCCAGCCGAGCAAATGACCGCGGTCTATGAGACGCTGGAGCGGCCCATGGTCGAGGCCTTGGCGCGGATGGAAGCGCGCGGCATTACGATCGACCGCACCATGCTCTCGCGACTTTCGGGCGAATTCGCCCAGGTGATGGCGCGGCTCGAGGCAGAGATCTTCGAACTCGCGGGCGAGAGCTTCAACCTCGGTTCGCCGAAGCAATTGGGCGATATTCTCTTCGGCAAAATGGGGCTTTCCGGCGCCAAGAAGACCGCCACCGGCGCCTGATGACGGCGGCCGGCGTGCTCGAAGATCTCGCCGAAGAGGGCAATCAATTCGCCGCCCGCATCCTCGAATGGCGGCAGCTCTCAAAATTGAAATCGACCTATACGGATGCTCTGCCGAACCATGTCGATAAAGCCACGCAGCGCGTCCACACATCCTTCGCGCTGGCGGCGACGACGACGGGACGGCTCGCCTCGTCCGAGCCCAATCTGCAGAATATCCCGGTGCGCAATGAGATCGGCCGCAAGATCCGCCGCGCCTTCATCGCGACGCCGGGCTATCGGCTCGTCTCAGCGGATTATTCGCAAATCGAATTGCGTTTGCTCGCGCATATCGCCGATATTCCGCAATTGCGCCAAGCCTTCGCCGACGGCATCGATATTCATGCGATGACGGCGTCTGAAATGTTCGGCGTGCCAGTCGAAGGCATGCCGTCGGACGTGCGCCGCCGCGCCAAGGCGATCAATTTCGGTATCATCTATGGCATATCGGCCTTCGGCCTTGCCAATCAGCTCGGCATTCCGCGCGAGGAGGCCGGCGCCTATATCAAGAAATATTTCGAGCGCTTTCCCGGCATCCGCGCCTATATGGACGAGACGAAGAAACGCTGTCACGAGCAGGGCTATGTGACGACGATCTTCGGCCGCAAATGCCATTATCCACGCATCAACGCGTCGAATCCTTCCGAGCGGGCTTTCAACGAGCGCGCCGCCATCAATGCGCCGATCCAAGGCTCCGCGGCCGACATCATCCGCCGCGCCATGGTGCGCATGGATGCCGCGCTCGACAAGGCGAAACTCTCCGCGCAAATGCTGCTGCAGGTGCATGA
>DAIESR010000569.1 GCA_027346205.1 Beijerinckiaceae bacterium | reverse complement strand
GGACGCGAGAAGATCACGTCGGCCAACACACCGCTTCCAAGGACGAACAGGAGAGAGCCAAGAAGAGCGCCCGCCATTTTGTTGAATTCGAACGAGTCCATGTCCTCGAACTCCGCCAAATTGCCGATCTGCGGCACCAATTGCGGTCCACCCATGCAACGGCAAACGCGACGCTTAGCCTCGCCTGCGACCTGCCGTCCCAGTCTTGCGCCGGGTAAACGATGGTTAGGCGCTTTGCGGCAGGCTTGGCAACACGTATAAGCGCCGAGGTCTTGCTACCTTTTGCCGCCAGGGCCGCGCTGGCCGTGCCTTCCAGCCCAGAATCAAGCGCGGCGAGAGATCATGCGCGATGCCGGCGCCAATTATCCTCATCCCCGCTCGCCTCGCAGCGTACCGCCTGCCGGGCAAGCCGCTCGCCGACCTCGGTGGCGAGGCGATGATTGTTCATGTCTGGCGGCGCGCCGTGGCGGCTGCCCTCGGCCCTGTGCTGGTTGCGACCGACAGCGAGGCCATTGCCGAGGCCATCCATGCTGCCGGAGGCAAAGCGATTCTGACGCGGGCAGACCATATTTCGGGATCGGACCGGATTTTTGAAGCGCTCCAGAGCTTCGATCCGAGGTACGCATTCGATATGGTCGTCAATCTGCAAGGCGATCTGCCGCTCATTGATCCGTCGTATCTGGCCGAGGTTTTGGCCCCACTCGCCGAGGCGGAGGTCGACATTGCCACGCTGGCGGCGCCGATCACCCGGCCGGAAGAGCGGGCCGACCCCAATGTGGTGAAAATCGTCGGCGCGCCGCTTTCCGCGACAAGGCTGCGGGCGCTCTATTTCACCCGTGCCACAGCGCCCTGGGGTGAAGGACCCCTCTATCATCACATCGGCGTCTATGCTTATAGGCGGGCAGCGCTCGAGCGTTTCGTCACTCTGCCCCCCTCGGCGCTCGAACGTCGCGAACAACTCGAACAATTGCGCGCGCTGGAAGCCGGCATGAGCATCGACATCGCCCTCGTCGATGAGCCAGTGTTCGGCATCGACACGCCGGCCGACCTCGACCGCGCGCGCGCCCTCTTGAGGCCGAAATGACCAAATCCAAAATCACCTACCAGGGCGAACCGGGCGCCAATTCCGACATTGCCTGCCGCAATGTCTTTCCCGAATTCGAACCGCTCCCCTGCGCCAGTTTCGAAGACGCCTTCGCTGCGGTCACGGAAGGCGTGGCGGACCTCGCCATGATCCCGATCGAGAATTCGGTCGCCGGCCGCGTCGCCGATATCCATCATCTTCTGCCGACGGCCGGGCTTTATATAATCGGCGAATATTTTCTGCCGATCCATTTTCAGCTGCTCGGGATGAAGGGTGCGACGCTCGACGACATCAAAACCGTCTACAGCCATGTCCATGCGCTCGGCCAATGCCGCAAGATCATCCGCAAGCTCGGGCTGACGGCCCATATTGCCGCGGATACGGCCGGCTCGGCCAGGGAGATCGCGGAATGGCAAGACAAAAGCAAGGTCTCTCTCGCGCCGATCCTCGCCGCCGAAATTTACGGCCTCGACGTGCTGGCCGAAAATGTCGAGGACGAGACGCATAATACGACGCGCTTCATCATCCTTTCGCGGACACCGCAATGGCCGCAGCCCGAAAGCGCCAACTGCGTCACGAGCTTCGTCTTCCGCGTCCGCAATGTGCCGGCAGCGCTCTATAAGGCGCTCGGTGGCTTCGCCACCAATGGCGTCAACATGACGAAGCTGGAAAGCTACATGGTGGGCGGCAGCTTCACCGCGACCGAGTTCTATGCCGATATCGAGGGCCACCCCGAGGATGCCAACGTGCGCCTGGCGCTGGAGGAACTGGCCTATTTCTCCTCGGCCTTCGAGATCCTGGGCGTCTATCCGGCCGACCGCCGCCGCGGCTGAGCCCGCCGCTCAGCGGCGCCGGATCCGGTCTTCGAGCTCCAGAACGAACTGGCTGACCCGTCCCTGGAACTTGCGCTCGACCCGGGCCTTGGCCAGCCGCAGCGACTGGACGTAGAGCTTCGCGGCCAGGGTCTTCGGCCGGATGTCGATGCCCATGGACAGCCGGGTTCGCCGGGTGGACAGCTCGAGCATTTCGATGAAGA
>DAIESR010000559.1 GCA_027346205.1 Beijerinckiaceae bacterium | reverse complement strand
GCGAGAAGAATCTCCACCGGCTCCCATAACCCGGTGGACAGGTTCTTCGCCCGCAAAGGCCGCTCAGGCACAGGCTGAGAAAAGTCCAGAAAACCCGATAGGGTTTTGAAAGGGGAAATGGGAGCCATTTCCCCTTTTTATTTGGACCTGCATGCGGGTCCAAGGACCGGAGTTCAGAATGTTGCCGGAGTTGAAATTCCCGGATTTGAAATTCCCGGATTTGACCAGCGACGATATCTTTCGCCTGGAGACGGAGCGTCTTTGGCTGCGTTGGCCGCGTGCCAGCGATGCCGCGGCCCTCGCCGCCTTTGCATCGCTGCCCGAGGTGGCATGCATGACCGCGAGCATTCCGCATCCCTATCCGCCGCGGGAAGCTGAGCGCTTCATTCTGCAGGCGCGGGCCGAAAATGCATCGGGATCGGCACTGCATCTCGCTCTTTCTCAAAAGACCGGTGCCCGGCCGGTCATCGGGCTCATCTCGGCCGTCGCGGCTGAGAAGCGCAAGATGGAGATCGGCTACGCGCTGGCACCCCAATTCTGGGGCAAAGGGTTTGCGAGCGAGGCGGTGGCCGCTCTCATCGATGCGGTCTTCAGCCTGACCGACGCGGAGACCATCCGCGCTAATTCCAGGCTCGGCAATTTCGCTTCGCGGCGCGTCTTGGAGAAATCCGGCTTCACCTATGTCGACACGGGACTCGATATGCTGCCGGCACGCGGCGGCCTGCATTCCTGCGACCGATTCCGCCTCGAGCGGACGGATTGGCGCCGCTATGGGCTCGCCGCTCGCATGCCCCCGATGGCCCAGCAGCGGCGGAGCATGCCCGACGGGACGGGACCCGAATCTGGCGCGAAATCTTTGGGTGAGTTCCAATACGACTGACTGCAGCAGTAGAGCCGATCCCACATAGCGGGATCGCTCCTTAGAGTGTCCCGGAAGAGTCTTTCAACTTTTCTCGGATAGGCTCGCGCTGCCGCCGTTAAGCTCGGTGAGGGCGATGTCGCAGGCGCGAGATTGCGGGCTCCGCATGACGGCCAATGCCGCGCTTTTCATAGCCGGTGCGGACGACCCTTGCGCTCGGCGGGAGAAGATGTCTTTTCTCAGAGCGCCGTTCTCAGTGCTCTTTGCCAGCGCCCTATTCCATCAGGATTGATTCAAAAACTGTCATGAAATTTCTCGATCAGGCCAAGATCTATGTGAAGTCCGGCGCCGGCGGCGCCGGCTGTCTTTCGTTCCGGAGTGAGAAATATATCGAATTCGGCGGGCCGGACGGTGGCGATGGAGGTCGTGGCGGCGATGTTGTCGCGCTCTGCGTCGATGGTCTCAACACGCTCGTCGATTATCGCTATCAGCAGCATTTTAAAGCCAAGACCGGCATGCACGGCATGGGGAAGAACCGCGCCGGTGGCAAAGGCGCGGACGCGATCCTCAAAGTGCCGGCCGGCACGCAGATCTTCGATGCCGAGACCGAGCGTCTTCTCGCCGATCTGACGGAGGTCGGACAGCGCGTCTGTCTCGCTCGCGGCGGCAATGGCGGCTTCGGTAATGCGCATTTCAAGAGCTCGACCAATCAGGCGCCGCGCCGCGCCAATCCCGGCCAGCCGAGTGAAGAGCACACGCTTTATCTGGTCTTGAAACTCATCGCCGACGCCGGCCTCGTCGGCCTGCCCAATGCCGGCAAATCGACCTTTCTTGCAACCGTTTCCGCCGCCAGGCCGAAGATCGCCGACTATCCGTTTTCGACTCTGCATCCGCAGCTCGGCGTCGTCGCCAGCGACGACCGCGAGTTCGTGCTCGCCGATATTCCCGGCCTCATCGAAGGTGCGCATGAGGGCCATGGACTCGGCGATCATTTCCTCGGCCACATCGAGCGCTGCCGCGTGCTTTTGCATCTCGTCGATGCAGGCTGCGAACATGCGGGCCAGGCCTATAAGACTATCCGGCGCGAACTCGAGGCCTATGATGCCGGCTTGCCCGAAAAGCCCGAGATCGTCGCGCTCTCCAAGATTGATACGGTCGATGCGGAAACTTTGAAGATTCAGGTCGCCCGGCTGAAACGTGCCTGCAAAAAGACGCCGCTGCGGCTTTCGGCGGTGACCCATCAAAATGTCGACGCGGTTTTGCGCGCGCTGCTGGCTGCGATCGATGAGAGACAGCAGGCCGAGACCCCCGTCGCGGAAGTCGCGGCATGGCATCCGTGACGGAACTCGCCGCCTTCGCGAGAGCCGGCGAGCCGCCCCTGCCCCGGCTCGATCAGTTCCGCCGTGTGACCATCAAGGTCGGCTCGTCGCTGCTCGTCGATACGGCCCAGGGCGCCTTGCGCCGCGAATGGCTTGAAACGCTTGCCGACGATATCGCCGCTCTTCATGGCAGCGGCGCGGATGTCCTCGTGGTCTCCTCCGGCGCCGTGGCGCTCGGGCGCAGCGTCCTTGGTCTGCCACAGGGGAGCCTGAAGCTTGAAGACAGCCAGGCGGCCGCCGCCGTCGGGCAGATCGCACTCGCCCGCATCTGGGCCGAGGTTTTGGGCGATCGCAAGATCACCGCCGGGCAGATCCTCGTCACTTTCGCCGATACGGAAGAACGGCGCCGCTATCTCAATGCACGGGCGACCATCGGCCGATTGCTCGATCTCAAAGCCGTGCCGTTGATCAATGAGAATGACACTGTGGCGACGAATGAGATCCGCTATGGCGACAATGATCGGCTCGCCGCGCGCGTCGCGACCATGGC
>DAIESR010000551.1 GCA_027346205.1 Beijerinckiaceae bacterium | reverse complement strand
GCGAGAAGCGCGGCCGCGTCCAGCGTCTTGAACAGGGAGCCGCCATAGGTGATAAGCGAAATGTCGGTGCCGGTGCGGCGGATCGCGGCTTTGTCGATATCGACCGGCCCGCCATCGCCGACAAGCGGTCCGCTCATATTGTAGAGCATGATGTTTTCGAAGATCAGCACGGGGTCCGGATCTTCGAGCGCCGTCCATAACATGCCGCGCGCATCTTCGAGCGTCGCGGGGGCGAGCACTTTGATCCCGGGAATATGAGCATACCAGCCTTCGAGACTATGCGAATGCTGCGCGGCGAGCTGGAGGCCGGCGCCAGTTGCCATTCTGATAACGAGCGGCACGCCGAATTGATTGCCCGACATGGACCGAATGGTCGCGGCATTGTTGAGGATCTGGTCGAGCGCGAGCAGGCTGAAATTCACTGTCATCAGTTCGACGATCGGCCGCATGCCGGCCATGGCTGCGCCAATCCCTGCGCCGGTGAAGCCAGATTCCGACAGCGGCGTGTCGCGAATCCGCTCTGGTCCAAACTCCGCGAGAAGCCCCTTGCTCACGGCATAGCATCCGCCATAACGGCCGACATCCTCACCCATCAAAAACACGCGCTCGTCGCGCCGCAGCGCGTCGCGGATCGCCTCGCGGATGGCTTCGCGATAGGTCGTTTCATTCGCATCGGATCGAATTTTGTCTTGCAGCATGATGGAGATTGCTCCTCCTTCACGCGGTCTTTTGCGCGTAAGTGAACCGCGTGAGCGCCTCGACTGGCTCCCACTTTCCCGCTTCCGCGAAAGCGACCGCGTCGGTGATCTCTTTGGCGATCTCGGATTCGACGCCGGCGATTTCGTCCGGATGGATCATATGATTGGCCTCAACCCAGCCGCGAAAGCGCAGGATCGGATCTTTCTCGCGCCAAGCCTCGATTTCGGCCTTGTCGCGGTAGAGCTGAGCATCGAACATCGAATGAGCGCGGAAGCGATAGGTGCGGCATTCGAGGAAATAGGGCTTGCCGGTTTCGCGCACTGCGTGGATCGCCCGCCGCGCTGCGGCCTCGACGGCAATGACATCCATACCATCGACAGCCTCGGAAGCCAGCCGATAGCAGGCGGCTTTGGCGTGAAGATCCGTCTCCGATTGGGCACGCCCGAGCGCCGTGCCCATGGCATAAAGATTGTTTTCGCAGACGAACAGAACCGGCAATTCCCAAAGCGCTGCCAGATTGAGGCTTTCGTGAAACTCGCCTTCGGCGACGGCCCCGTCGCCGAAGAAGCAGGCCGTGACGATCTTTTCTTTGCGCATGTGATCGGCGAGCGCGAGACCGACCGCGAGCGGCAGGCCGCCGCCGACGATGGCATTGCCGCCATAGAAATTCGTGGCGCAGTCAAAGAGATGCATGGAGCCGCCGCGCCCGCCGCTGCACCCCTCCTGCTTACCATACATTTCAGCGAGAATCGCCCTCATGGTGACGCCGCGCACGAGCGCATGGCCATGTTCGCGATAGGTCGCAACGATCCGGTCGCCCGCCTCGAGCACTGGAATGATGCCGACGGCGACCGCCTCCTCTCCATCATAGAGATGGAGAAAGCCTCTGATCTTTTCCTGCGTATAGAGTTCCGCGCATTTTTCTTCGAGGCGACGGATGCGGAGCATCTGCCGCAAGAGATCCAGCGCATGCACCCGCGACAGGCGCGGCTTGTCGATTGTCGTGCTCATTGCTCTTCGCTTTCGAGGGTCGAGAGATCCCCTTCGGGCAGGCCCAGCTCACGCGCCTTCAGGAGCCGCCGCATGATCTTGCCGCTGCGCGTCTTCGGCAGATTCTTGCGGAAAGCGATGTCCTTGGGCGCGATCGTGGGGCCGAGGCGCTTACGGGCATGCCCCAAGAGCTCCTTGCGCAAATTTTCGCTCGGTTCGAATCCATCCTTCAGGGCAATGAAGGCTTTGACGGCCTCGCCGGCAATCTCGTCGGGCACCCCGATCACGCCGGCTTCGGCGACCGCCGGATGCGTCATGAACGCGCTTTCGACCTCGAAAGGCCCGATGAGATGGCCGGCGCTCTTGATGACATCATCGGCTCGGCCGACGAACCAATAATAGCCGTCGCTGTCGCGCATCGCGAGATCGCCGGTCAGATACCAACCGTTCGCAAAGCATTTGCGGTAGCGTTCCTCCTCATGGAGATAGGCCCGCATCATCGAAGGCCAGCCGGGACGCAAGGCAAGCTCGCCCATCGCCATCGGCTTGGTGATCTCCGCAATTTCACCAGCGGCGCTCTGCGTGACAATGCCGGCCGTGATGCCCGGAAGAGGCTTGCCCATCGATCCCGGCTTGATGTCCATCGAGCGGTAATTGGCGATCATGATGCCGCCTGTTTCCGTCTGCCACCAATTGTCGTGAAACGGCATGCCGAGGGCCTCCTGACCCCAAACGACGGCCTCTGGGTTCAGCGGCTCGCCGACGCTCGCAATGAAACGCAAGTTCGACAAATCATAACGCTTGGCGACTTCGGCACCCGCCTTCATTAGCATGCGAATCGCAGTGGGCGCTGTGTACCAGACGTTGATCTTCTCGCATTCCAGATTTCGATACCAGCGCTCAGTATCGAATTCGGCCTGATCGACGATCAGCGTCACGCCATTGGTGAGCGGCGAAATGATGCCGTAGGATGTGCCGGTGACCCAGCCCGGATCGGCCGTGCACCAGAATATGTCATCTGGGTGAAGATCGAGGGCGAGCTTGCCTGTGATGTTATGTGCGACGACAGACTCATGCACATGCACTGCACCTTTCGGCCGTCCTGTCGTGCCGCTCGTAAAATGCAGCAGCGCCATGTCTTCCGGGCTCGTCCACACCGTATCGAACGACGGCGCCATGGATGCCATGGCGGCTGTCAAATCAAGCGTGCCCGGCGGCGCCTCGCCCGCGCATTCGATCAAGAAGACGTGCTCAAGGCTGGGCAGCTCCTTGCGCCAGGGCTCGATCTTGCGATGGTAAAACGCTTGCGTGGTGATGAGCGCCTTGGCGCTGCCGATCGACATCCGCGCCTTGATCGGCTCAGGCCCGAAAGCGGTGAAGAGCGGCGCAAAAACACTGCCTGCCTTGAGCGTGCCCAATGCGGCGACATAGAGAATGGGCGTGCGGCTCAACAGCGAGAAGACCCGCTCCGATTTCTTTATGCCGCACTGCGTCAGAACATTCGCGAAGCGGTTGGTTTGCTCTTGCAACGCAACATAGCTAAGGTCACGCGTCTCCTCATCGCGTCCGATCCAGCGCAGAGCGAGCTTGTCGCCGCGGCCGGCGAGCACATGGCGATCTACGGCTTCATGCGCGATATTGAGCCCGCCGCCAGGCAGCCCGTCCAGCAAGGCGCGCGCCTGGTCCCAAGAAAATGTCTCGGCATAAGCTTCATAATTCCGAAGATTGGCGCCGGCACAGTCCTCTGGACGTTTATGGATTCGCTCATACTCCATGCGGGCCCCATCCGTGTCTATTCCTCCTTTGCCATACTGACGGAGAGCTGCACCCCCGCCTTGAGGTGAGTCAATCCTCCGATCAAAGGGGGACATATCTTCAATCTGTTTGATTCGGCCAATCTTATGATCTTGCAGCAATCGAGATGCCCGCGCTCTGTCGGCACTTCAACCGTTTCGAATGAGCTGCTGCTGAGGGAGAATGCAAATGACTACGGTACGACAGCTGCTTGATCAAAAAGGAAGTAAGGTTTGGTGCATTCATCCGGACGCTACCGTCTTCGACGCCATCGCAAAAACGGCTGAAAAGGACATTGGATCGTTGGTCGTGATGGATGGCGAAGAACTCGTTGGCATCATCACCGAGAGACACTATGCACGGAATGTTGTTCTCAAGAGTAAGACATCTCCTGCAACGCCCGTACGGGATATCATGGAGAGACGCGTTATCATTGCGCGGCCAGAACAATCTCTTGAGCAATGCATGGCCCTCATGACCGAGGAGCGCGTGCGTCATCTGCCTGTGCTCAAAGGGGAAAAACTGGTCGGCATCATTTCAATTGGTGATCTTGTCAAAAGCATAATCGGCGATCAGAAATTCATTATTGATCAACTCGAACACTATGTTCACGGCTAACAGATAGGAGGCGATCCGAATCCGTGATAGCGAACGACACCATCGATTTTTTTCGTTGATTTGGTGATGTGGGGGGCAGGAGGTTGAGATGTCCGTGGTCGCCGAAAACGCTTGATTTCGCTGTGGCAGTCTCCACAGTCATCCGATAAACGTGATCGATGGCATTTACTGGGACAAAGCGATAGGCGTAATAAGCAGATTTTCCTCGCGAGCGAGAGCAAATCGGCTCTATATCAAACGATGAGAGCATGTCCCCATCAATGAGACATCGGATATATCCGATGTCTGAAATAATGAAAAAGTCTATCAACTTTTCCGGGACATGCTCTAGCCGGATTTGTTTCCGTCTTTCGGGC
>DAIESR010000540.1 GCA_027346205.1 Beijerinckiaceae bacterium | reverse complement strand
GCACGGGTTACTTTTGACATGATTTGCCCTTCTCTTTGGTTTTTCGCGGCCGTGTTGGCAATAATCAATTATTTATACTTCCTCGCGGCGACATCGGCAACAAATTTCCGGCGAACGTCATCTCCAAAATATTCTTCTATGTAGACGCCGATATCTTCGATTTCCCGATCGAAAGATGGGGCAAAGACTATGCACCTCATGGGCCGGAGCGACCGCCCTTCTTGACACGATCGGAGATCCGCCGGTTCAATTTTTCGAAATAACTTTCCGTGGCGACAATCCCTTTGCCTTCGCGAAGCTCCTGATGCGCACGCTCGATTTTGGCGCGGCCTTCGGCACTGGCTGCATAGTTCAACATCGCGCGCGTTTCATCGTCTACGGGAACGACGACCGGTGGCGATATAATGGATTTCGGCTTGGCGGACATAATAAAAATATAGCACTCATTCAGCCTGAGCGCCAATTCACCCGAAAGCCTTTTTTCCAGGCCTCCCCAAACCATAGGAAAGGCTCAACGGGGGCCAACACGTGCTCACCCTATAATTTCGACGAAAATCTCCCGCACTTTTGCCCGCGCCTCTGCCAATTCAGCTTCGAGTCGGGCACGGTCGGGGAGGCCCGCGACCGCCGCGAGCCGCTTGGCCACGGCCTCGCTCAGCGGTTCGGGGGCGTCTGGACGATCGACCAGTGTGGACAAGAGCTGCATGAGATCGGCATAGAGCTGTCGCGCCGCCAGCAGAGCGTCCACTTGCTCTGGCGTAAGATAATTCGCTGTCCCCGCCGCAGCGATCAGCGCGGCAGGACTCGTCGCGAGCATGGCCTTATTCGCATGCGCATGAGCAAGGCAGAGATATTGCGCGATGAAGTCGATATCGACCAATCCACCCGTCGCATATTTGAGGTCGAACGGACCTTGCTCGCCTTTTTCTTGCGCGATGAGCTGGCGCA
The DNA here is from genome assembly GCA_027346205.1 of Beijerinckiaceae bacterium. Taxonomy (GTDB): domain Bacteria; phylum Pseudomonadota; class Alphaproteobacteria; order Rhizobiales; family Beijerinckiaceae; genus Methylovirgula. The sequence continues at coordinate 5,801 of DAIESR010000540.1, read as the reverse complement.
TTTCCGCGATGTCCCGGCGCAAGCTGTCGGCCGGCGGATGTGACAGGATCGCGATGCGCGCAGCCGCGACCTCGGCCGCAAGAGACGGGTCGCCGGCAATGACGCGCGCACGTGTCAGCGCCATATGCTCCCAGCTCGCCGCGTCCGTTGCCTGATAGGAGACGAAGCTCGCGAATTGCGTCGCGACCGGGCCTTTGCGTCCGGAAGGCCGCAGCCGCATGTCGACCTCATAGAGACGGCCGCGCCGCGTCGCCACCGTCAAGGACGAGATGAGCCTCTGCGTGAGTCGCGTGAAATAGCGCATGGCGTGAAGCGCGCTCGGCCCATCTGCGACGGGATGATCAGGATCGAAATCGTAGATGAGGGTCAGATCGAGATCTGACGCGGCTGTCATCTCGCGCGAGCCGAGCTTGCCGAGGCCGAGAACGACGCAGCGCCCACCCGGAACTCGCCCATGTCTTTCGACGAAACATTGCGTCACATGGTCGAGTGCGGCAGCGACTACACTCGCAGCCAAAGCCGAATAGGCAGCGCCCGCCGCTTCGGGCGTGATCAGATCGGCCAAGAGCCGCACGCCGATCAGGAAGGACTCCTCCTTCGCGAAATCGCGCAAGGAATCGAGGATCTCCTCCGTGCCGGCTTCCGTGGCGAGTTGCGCGGCGAGTTGCGCGGCGAGCCTTGCCCTGAACGCCGACTCGTCGAGTTCGGCGGCGAGACGAGCGCTATCCATCGCCGCGTCAAGGACATGCGGCCGCTTAACGACCATTTCGGCGAGCCGTGGCGCGCCGCCAAGAATGGTTGCGAAGAGTTCGCGCAAAGGCGCATTGGATTTCAGGATCGCCAAAAGCTCCACCACCGCCTTCATCCGGCCAAGGGCTGAATCGAAAGCAGCGAGCGCGGCATCTGGATCACCGGAATTGGCGAAAGCCTGCAGCAGCGCCGGCACAAGCTCCGTCAGGACTTCGCGTGCTCGCTCCGATCGCATGGCGGGATGGCGGCCGAAATGCCAGCCACGGATCATTTCGATCGCAAGCGCCGGCCGTTTGAAACCGAGAAGCGAGAGGGTTTCGAGCGTTTCCGGATCGTCGCCGGCGCCGGTGAAGACGAGATTGCCGATTTCGGCCGAAAGACCCGGCGCATGCTCGAAGAGCCGCGCATAATGTTCGGCAACGCGGGTGAGATGAGAGGTGAAGATTGCGGCGAAGGCTGCTAAATCCACATAGCCGCAGAAATTCGCGAAGCGAGAAAGTTCCGCAGCGTCTTTCGGCAGGCGTTGCGTCTGTTCATCGGCGACCATTTGCAGGCGATGCTCGATCTCCCGCAAGAAGAGATAGGCAGCGTCGAGATCCTCGCGCGCATCTTTGGAGACGAGCCCTTCCCGTGCTAATTCCGCCAGCATATCGAGCGTCCTCGCACCGCGCAGATCGACTCTCTTGCCGCCATAGACGAGCTGCTGAGTCTGCACGAAGAACTCGATCTCTCGAATACCGCCGCGCCCCAATTTGATGTCATGGCCGGCGACAGTCACCTCGGCATGCCCGCGCACGGCATGGATTTGCCGTTTCATCGCATGAATATCGGCGATCGCCGCATAATCGAGATATTTGCGCCAGATGAACGGCGTGAGTCCTTGCAGAAAAGCGGCGCCGAGCCGCAGATCGCCAGCGATCGGCCGCGCCTTGATGAATGCGGCACGCTCCCAATTCTGCCCGAAGAATTCATAATAAGAGCAAGCTGCCGGCACGGAGATCGCGATCGCTGTCGAGCCAGGATCGGGCCTGAGCCTCAGATCGACGCGCAGCACATAGCCGTCGACCGTGCGCTCTTGCAAGATCTTCACGAGCTGCCGGGTGAGCCGCACGAAGAGCGGGCCGGACTCGCCACGTGGCACAGCAGCGGCGCTTCGCTCATCGAAAAGCACGATGAGATCCGTGTCGCTCGAATAATTCAGCTCGCCCCCACCATGCTTGCCAAGCGCGAGAATGACGACACCGCACTCGCGTTCGGGATCAGCCCGATCGGGCAAAACGAGCTGATGGCTTTCTGCGGCTTTGCGCAAGACGAAGCGCATGGCGCATCCGACAAAGGCATCGGCGGCGGCGGTCAATGCCGCCATCACCATCTTGCCACTCCATACGCCGCCGAGATCGGCAAGCGCGACGAGCAACGCCATCTCCTGTTTCGCACGCCGCAAGAGGCACATCACCTCCGCTTCGGAGGCGGCCGCATCGCAAGCCGATGCCAGGGTTGCAAGGCAGGCGTCGCGGCTCTCATGTGGTGGCGCTTCAAAGAGACACCGCAGGCGCACGAAATCGGCGCGGATCAAGCTCCACAGATAAGAGGAATGGTCGGCGATGCCGCAGAGCAGCGCCCGCACCTTTTCGTCCGCGAGGAAACCGGGCGCTTCGCCCGCATCGGCCAGAAGATCACCGAGCCGCGCCTGCGCCCGGCTGGAATCCGCGACACGCGGCGCTTTCGTCAGAAGATCACGCAAGGCCAAGCGCTCGGCCGGCAGAGGCTGCGAGCCGCTCACGCGGTGGCTCCCGCCTGAGCCTGCGTTTGCGCCCGCGGCGGCGCCAGCAGTGGCGGAGTCCGTGCCGCCGCTGGTAGAACAAGGGTCACGCGCAGCCCCGGCTCATTGTCCTCGATCAGCAATTTGCCTTTGTGCAGACGCGCGACGGCGGCGGCAAGCGCCAGACCGAGGCCGGAGCCTGGCCTGGAACGCGAATTTTCGAGCCGGACAAAACGATCCTGCACACGCGCCCGGTCTTCCGCTGCGATACCCGGACCGCGATCGGACACGCTGATCTCGACGCTATCGCCATTGCGCTTGGCGGCGAGAACCAAGGACGCGCTCGCCTCTGCCTCTGCTGCTTCCCTATCCTTCTCGGTCTGCTCCGGCGCTCCATATTTCAAAGCATTGTCGACAAGATTGGCAAGCGCCTGGCCGACGAGCTCGCGGCTCCCGCGCAAAGTCAGGCCATTGTCCACATCGAGCGACAGCACCATTCCGCGGTCTTCGGCCAGCGGCTCATAAAGCTCGGCAACGTCGCGCGCGACGCTCGCGGCATCGAAATCCACCATGCCGTCGAAGCCCGTCCCGGCCTCGGCCCGAGCGATCATCAGCAGCGCATTGAAAATGCGGATGAGACCATCGGATTCCTCGATGACCTTTTCGAGCGCGGAGCGATAATCCTCCGCCGACTCGGCCGTATGCAGCGCGTGTTCGGCCCGGCTCCGCAGCCGCGTCATCGGCGTCCGCAGATCATGCGCGAGATTGTCCGAAACCTCCTTCAGGCCGGCCATCAGCACCTGAATGCGATCGAGCATGGCATTGAGATTCTGCACGAGACGATCGAGTTCATCGCCGGTGCCGGCAAGCGGTACGCGGCCGGCAAGCCCGCCGGTGACGATGGTCTGGGCCTGCGCATTGATCTTGTCGACCCGATGCAGGACCCGCCGCGCCGCCCAGAGACCGCCGATCGTGCCGATGATGGTCAGCCATATCAGCGAAGTCGCGAGCGCGCCGGCAAGAATATGGCGCAGCCGCACGCCCTCTTCTATGTCATGGCCGACGAGCAGGCGGAACCCCCCGGACAGCGCGAAGATGCGCGCCAGAGCGCGATGATGCGCCTTGACTTCGCCACTGCGCAAATAGTCGGTTTCGACGAGACCCGGACGGTCGAGCACGCCGGGCGGCAGGCTGACGATATTGCCGACGACCGGCTCGCCGGCAAAAGTCGTGAGCAGATAGAGGTCGGCGCCCGGCTGGCGGATACGCCGCTGGATCGCCCGCACGAGTTGATTGATACCGCCCTGTTCATATTGTTCCGCCAGGCCGGTGATGTCGGCATTGACGGTCTGGCCGATCTGCTCATCGATCAACTGCTTGACGTTCCAGCCGACACGACCGAGCACGATCCCGGCGCCGATGGCCGAGACGATGAGATAGACGGCCGAGATCTTGAACGCCGTCGTCCGGAAGAGCTTACCGAGAGCCATCACGGATCATGTATCCAGCACCACGTATCGTCTGCAGGAGCGGTGGATCGAACCCTTTGTCGATCTTGGCACGAAGCCGCGAAATATGAACATCGATGACATTGGTCTGCGGATCGAAATGATAGTCCCAGACATTTTCGAGCAGCATGGTCCGCGTCACCACCTGTCCCGCATGTTTCATCAAATATTCGAGCAAGCGGAATTCACGCGGTTGCAGCGCGATCTCTTTGCCGTTGCGGGTCAGTTTATGCGATAGCCGGTCGAGTTCGAGGCCATCGACCCGGTAGAACGTCTCCTCGCCGCCGCCCGAGAACTTGCGCCGGCCAAGGACTTCGATGCGCGCCAGCAATTCGGAAAAGGCATAGGGCTTGGTGAGATAATCATCGCCCCCGGCCCGCAATCCCTTCACCCGATCATCGACCTGACCGAGCGCCGAAAGGATCAAAACCGGCGTCTCGATTTTCTGCACCCTCAGCGCACCGATCAGCGATAGGCCGTCGAGTTTCGGCAACATGCGATCAACGATCAACGCATCATATCCCTCGCCGCGAGCCTTTTCATAGCCTTCGACCCCATCGCCGGCATGATCGGCGACATGGCCAGCCTCGCGAAATGCCTTCACGAGGTAGAGGGCCGCTTCCGAATCGTCTTCGATGATGAGAATGCGCATCGAGAACATATAGGTAATCCCATGAAAAAACGGCAGGCCGGAAATCCGAGCCTGCCGCCTCCTTTGACCGATGTCGTGAGGGGGACCGACGCCGGGCAACGGCTAGAACATGTCCCGGAAAGTTGCCGGCCCCCCGGATTTAATCCAGGGGCCAGAAACTTTTCGGGATCATGACACCTTGCGCATGATCTCTTCCGAAAAGTCTGCAACTTTTCGGGATCATGCGTCAGGACGCCGGCTTGACCGCGAGAGCGACGAAATGGGTCTCCTCGCCATTCTTGATGCGCAGCAGCACCGCCTTGCGGCCTTCCTTCTTCGCATCGTTCATCACGGCCGAAATCTCCGACGGCGTGTTGACGGTCTTGCCGCCCGCCTCGAGGATCACATCGCCGACACGCATGCCCTTTTGTGCCGCTGCGCCGTCGGGATCGAGCTCGGTAACGACCACGCCCTGCTTGCCGGCACCGGGGACTTGATCGGCCGGCGCCAGTGTCATGCCATAGCTGGACAGCGGATTGCCGGTCGCATTCTGCTCGGTCTCCGCCTTGGCCTGCTGCTGGTTCGGCAGAGTGCCGAGCGTCATGGTCATCGTCTTCTCCGACCCATTGCGCCAGACAAGCAGATCGGCCTTGGCCTTCGGACCAAGCGCCGCGATCTTGCGCGCCAGCTCACGCGGGCCGTCGATCTTGTCGCCATTGACAGCTTCGATGATGTCCCCCGATTTGAGCCCTGCCGCCTTGGCCGGGCCATCAGGTTGCACTTCGGCGACGATCGCGCCCTTGGTCGATTTGAAACCGATGCTGTCGGCGATATCGGGGGTGACCGGCTGGATCTCCACGCCGATCCAGCCGCGTGTCACCTTGCCATGCTCCTTCAGAGCGGTGATCACCGGCTGCACGACATCGGCCGGAATCGCGAAGCCGATTCCGACGCTGCCACCCGAAGGCGAATAGATCGCCGTGTTGACGCCCACGACCATGCCCTCGGTGTTGAAGGTCGGGCCGCCGGAATTGCCACGGTTCACCGGCGCATCGATCTGCAGGAAGTCGTCATAGGGGCCGGCCCCAATATCGCGGCCGCGCGCCGAAACAATGCCGGCCGTCACCGTACCGCCGAGCCCGAAGGGATT
>DAIESR010000539.1 GCA_027346205.1 Beijerinckiaceae bacterium | reverse complement strand
GGGGGATTCCGCCGGTGGCTCCGCCAAGCAGGGCCGCGACCGTCGCCACCAGGCCATCCTGCCCCTCAAAGGCAAGATTCTGAATGTGGAACGGGCGCGCTTCGACAAAATGCTGTCGAGCCAGGAAATCGGCACGCTCATCACCGCGCTCGGCACCGGCATTGGCCGCGACGATTTCAATCCCGACAAGCTGCGCTATCACAAGATCATCATCATGACGGACGCGGATGTCGACGGCTCACACATCCGCACTCTGCTCTTGACCTTCTTCTTCCGCCAAATGCGCGAATTGATCGAGCGCGGCCATCTCTTCATCGCCCCGCCGCCACTCTACAAGGTCAAGCGCGGTGGTTCGGAGCAATATTTGAAGGACGAGCGGGCGAAGGAAGATTACCTGATCGGCAATGGGCTCGATGGTGCCCTGCTGCGGCTCGCCAATGGCGAAGAGCGCGGCGCAGTGGATCTGCGTGCCATTGTCGAAGAGGCTCGCATCGTCAGACAGACACTCATGAGCCTGCACTCCCGTTACGACCGCACGACGGTCGAACAGGCGGCGATCGCCGGTAGCTTGCATCCAATTTCCGCTGACATGGAAGAGGCGGCGGAGCGGCTCGCGCAAGACATTGCCGGGCGGCTCGACCGATTGGCGGAAGATATGGAACGCGGCTGGCGTGGATCTGCCGAGGCAGGCGGCTATCTCTTTACCCGGGAGCTTCGCGGTGTGCGCCAAGCGACGGCGCTCGATGCTGCTTTGCTCGCCTCCGCCGAAGCGCGCCGGCTCAACGAACATGCCCGGTCTCTCCAAGAGATCTATGCCGGCCCTGCCATTTTCATCCGAAAAGGCGACGAGAAGCCGGTGTTCGGACCGCTTCAACTCATCGACGCCGTCATGACTGCCGGGCAAAAGGGCATTACCCAGATCCAGCGCTACAAAGGCCTCGGCGAAATGAACCCGGAGCAGCTCTGGGAAACGACACTCGACCGCAATGCGCGCTCCCTCCTGCAGGTGAAGATCAAGGAAGGCGACGAAGCAGATGATGTCTTCGTCAAGCTGATGGGCGATGTCGTCGAGCCCCGCCGCGAATTCATTCAGGAAAACGCCCTGAACGTGGCCAATCTCGACGTGTGAGCCCGGCGCTGTCTCAGTTCAGCCGGATGACCCTCAGAACTGCCGTGCCTTGCCTGACCATGCCAAGCGCAACCGCGGCGCCACGGGCGAGATCAAGACCTCGGCCGCGAATAAAAGGGCCGCGATCATTGATCCGTACGATCACCGAGCGGCCCGTCGCCGGATTGGTGACATGCAGCCTCGTCCCGAAGGGCAAAGTGCGACTCGCCGCAGTATATCCATTTGGATTGAAACGTTCTCCTGAAGCGGTACGATGACCGCTCGAATAAAATGAGGCTCTAATATAAGTTTGATCGTAAGAACGAGCCAACGCAAACTCGACCGAAAATACGAATATGGATACTACGCTTAAAGCGATACTGACTAACTTCAACATTCTACCCTTTCTGTTTCTACAGATAGGGTAGCTCTGCTATTGTCTCTTTATGTCAGGAAAAAGTGCAGCTTTAGGCAGGAAGAGGTCATATTTTAGATCTGCTGTGCCAGATTGTATTTCAGCGTCGAACTAAACCTCTGCTGTACACTCGATGATAATCTTATCGATTTAAGCAATCGGAATGAGGTGAGGCCTCAAAAACTCGATTTTGAATCTTCCATATATCTGGTTCTTCAAGCGATTGAGCTTGGTAACCTGGCCTTCAGTTCGACTAAATGACTGAGGAAAAGTGGAAACCGGTTTTCCGGCGCAATCAAATTCATGCAGATTGCGTAAACTTATCTGCCTATCCCACTCTATACTTTTGGAATCGATCACGTTTATGATTTTGGATTGATTCAATCCAAAATCATCGTGATCTAGTGACACGCTCGTTGCGACATCGGATCGCCCTCCCGACTATCGTCGCATCTCATCAAGATCGATGTGCTATGGAAGAGCCGATCAAGCACGTCCGCGCGGATGCATGTCCGCCAGACGATGGAAGGGATAGGGGAAAATGAAGCAAGGTGAGTTGCGCGCGACCGGATCGCTGGCCGCAGTCTTCGCTATGCGCCTACTCGGCCTGTTCATGATCTATCCTGTTTTCACGGGATATGCGCACCATCTTCATGGCGCGACACCTCTATTGATCGGGCTGGCGCTCGGCGCTTACGGCCTGACCCAGGGTCTGCTGCAAATCCCCTTCGGGCTGCTCTCCGACCGCATCGGCCGCAAACCCATGATCTCGATCGGACTCGTTTTCTTCGGAATCGGCAGCATCGTCGCGGCGCTCTCCACCTCGATCGGCGGCGTGATTCTCGGTCGCGTGCTGCAAGGCACGGGCGCCGTCGGCTCGGTCGTCTTAGCGTTCGTCGCCGACTTGACCCGCGAAGAAGTGCGCACGAAGGCGATGGCCATTGTCGGCATTACCATCGGCATGTCCTTCGTCGCAGCCATTGTCATTGGGCCGCTCGTGGCGAGTGTCATCGGCGTGCCGGGAATCTTCTGGCTCACGGGAGTCCTCGCGCTCGTCGGCATTGCCATCACCTTGTTCATAGTCCCCAATCCAGAACACATCATACGACACCGCGATGCCGAAGCCGTGCCAGCGCTCTTCGGGCGTGTCCTGCGCAATGGCGAGCTGCTGCGGCTGAATTTTGCAATCTTCGCGCTTCACATCATTCTGACCGCGAGCTTCCTCGCCGTTCCAGCTCTTCTCACGCGCTCGCTGCATCTCACCCAGCACTCCGATGGGATCGTCTATCTTCCCGTCCTTTTCGTCTCCGTCGCGCTGATGGTGCCCGCGATCATCGTCGCCGAGAAAGGCGGACGCATGAAGGAGATGTTCATCGGGGCCATCGCTCTGCTGACCGTCAGCCTCCTTGCTCTTGCACTGGCTGGCGGCATAGGCGCGGTTGCGGTGGCAGCGCTCGTCGGCTTCTTCACGGCCTTCAACATCATGGAGGCGATGCTGCCCTCGCTCGTCACCAAGATCGCCCCCGCGGATGCGAAGGGAACCGCGACCGGCATATATTCGACATTGCAGTTTCTAGGCATTTTCATTGGCGGCGCGGGTGGCGGCTGGGCCTTTTCCTTGGCAGGCGCAACAGGCGTGTTCAGCTTTACACTGATCGTCGCCGGGCTCTGGCTCGCGATCGCAGTGACGATGCGTCCGCCCGGCCGCTATTCGAGCTATCTCGTCCGCCTGGCGACATTCGATCGGCAGGGGATCAGCGCGCTGGAGGCCAAACTGAAGGCCGTGCCGGGGGTGATCGAAGCCTTCATCGCGCCGGACGAAGATGTCGCCTATCTCAAGATCGACCGCGCTCGCTTCGACGCCAATGCCATAGCGGGGATCGTCGGCGGCTGACGAGGCGGCGGTGCCCGCCGGATGGCTCCGCTTTCCGGACGCGCCCCTGCGATTGACAAAAATCGCCAGACCATGGGAAAGCTCGCAGGAACATCCCTCCGCAGGCGAATGGCGCATTGTCATGATATCAATGCAGCGGCGCGCTGCCACGAGAGGCTCAGATCATGGACGCCAAACAATTCGCGGTCACGCATACAGACGAAGAATGGCGCAAGCTCTTGTCGCCCGAACAATATGAGATCATGCGCGGGCATGGCACGGAGGCGCCGCATAGTTGTGCGCTCAATCATGAAAAGCGCGCTGGCACCTTCTATTGCGCCGGTTGCGGCCAGCCGCTCTTTGTTGCGACCACGAAATTCGAGAGCGGCTCCGGCTGGCCGAGCTTCAATGATCCTGTCGAAGGCGCGGTCGAAAGCTCGGAAGATCGCAGCTATGGCATGAGCCGCACCGAGGTGCATTGCGCGCGTTGCGGCAGCCATCTCGGCCATGTCTTTCCCGATGGGCCGGCGCCAACCTTTCAGCGCTATTGCATCAATGGCGTCGCGCTCGACTTCAAGCCGGAATGAGCGCCATATTTGGTATGCTCACCGCAGCTGGCGGGGCAGCACCTGCTTGGCATGAGATTGGTGTTTTGGTTTCTACTCGAAATTAAGCCATGTCGAAGGAAGAGAAAGCCCGCGCGAAGCTCACCGCCAATCCATTGCCGGCGAGTCCCTATCTGCAGGTGAATGAGGACCAGATCCTCATCAAATGCGGATTCAGCGAGCAATTGCTGCAGCTTCTGCGTTGGATTCCGAAGCTCGAATGGCGCCCTGATTTGCGCTGCTGGAGCGTGCCGATCACGGGAGCCGAGACGCTACGCAGCGTTCTGCCGGAGGTGTTGCGCCTTGCCGAGGCGACGGAAGAGCCGGAGGCGCGCAAGCCCGCCGCCGCTGATCTGGAAGCCGCGCCTACCGCTGAAGCGCTCTTCAAAACCGCTGCACGGCTCCTCTTCGGTTCCGATTGGCAGCGCGAAACGGCCCGTGCTTTGGGCCGGGATGAGACTGCGCTCGCGCGTTTCTTGTTGGGCGAACGTGTGCTCGAAGACGGCGATCAACTCTATGCCGATATGCTCGCATTGATGCGGCGGCGCGCCGCTGAAATCGCCGCGGCTGCGGATCGTTTCGCTGTCGCGCTCGACACCCCGGACAATCGCCAACCAAAGCCCCCCGCCAACACTCAAGGAATATAGACAGCTTCGATCACTTTAAGATTTTCGCCCATGGGGTCGAGTTCCAGGCGCACCACCTCGGCCATCAGCCGGTCGCGGAATTTATAGGCACGGCGCCAGCCATCCTCCGTCCTCGGCGGCCAAGGCGTATAGCTCTTCTTGTCGACCATGAGGGCTTCGCATCGCAAGCGGGGGCCGGTGATATTGCGCGCGATAATATACATGGGGGCTTTCCGGTAAACGCTGCTCAGAACGATCCAGTCTAGCTCATTCAGCCTGCTTTTCGTAGCGGTGGAGCAGAGGGTCAGCGCTTGACTAGAGCGGGATGAGGAAAAGTGGAAACCGGTTTTCCTCATCCCGCTCTAAGCTATTGGAAGCGATCACGCTCATGACTTTGGACTGTTTCAGTCCAAAGTCATCGTGATCTAAGGCCGGACGCGCGGAGCCCAGAATAGGCGCCTCAGCAACTCCGGCCACTATTGCGTGCCGGTCCGCCTCATGCCCGCTGCGCCAGCTTTGCCAGTTGATTGAGATATTCTGGATCGATCGCGAGATCCACCGTCTCGGCGGTTGCGCACAGAAGCGCCGCAATAAAAGCCTGATCGGCACGCGCATCCGCGAGGCAATCCGCGATCCTTGGGACGCTGGTCTCACTGCACTGGAGCTGTGAAGGCTGCGTAATCGCCGCCGACCATTCCGCGCGCAACCAAGTGGCGGCCAAAGGAGTCAGCTCGCGCTCGAAATTCGAGGATCTTATTCTTTGCAGCAGCCGCAGGCCCGCATTCCAGACCTGCTTCGGAGTGAGAGTTTGCGGCTCGAAGAGCAATTTGACGACCTGTCCGATCGCGTCGTCGAGGGTCACGACCGGATCAATCGTCTGATTGCAATGATAAAGCGCCGATGAGCCTGGATAAATGATCCCGAATCGCCGCGTTAAAACATGGTCCAGAGCCGTAAAGCTCGCGACATCGCGGGCCAGACCTGCGGCGATGCAAAAAGCCATCACCGCATCATCGGCCTCCTTGCGCACGCTGACATCGCGGAGGTCGACCTCCGTGAATTGCGGTATGGCGCCAGGGTCCATGCCAAGCTTGAGGAGATTGAGCGCCGTCCGCAAATAGGCCGTGGCTTCCAGCCAGGATTGGAAATGATCCGCGAAGGCCTCCGCGTCATGCGCACTGACAGCAGCATCGATCGCGGCCTTTCGTTCTTTCACTTCGGACATCGACATGATCTGCTCGACAATTATCGTTGCGTTTCCGGGCACAGAATCGTCATCGTCGAGCGATCCAGGTTTCACGGCGCTGTGGGGCAGCTATCCTTTTGCGCCCTCCGCGTCATGTAGACATTTCTAACGTGCGGCGCAGTTTGGTACCAAATGGCCAGAACGGTCTGTGTAGAAGCTGTCAACGTCGCGGATGAAATTCGAGCCAGGGCAACCGCACAAGCGCGGAGAAGCGCCCTGCATTGGCAAAGGAAGACTTGGCGGCGAAAGCTGCATCACAAAGGGCGGCGACGATTTCTTGCGATTCTGACACTGAAAGTGGCCATTATCGCGCCTAGAGCCGATCCCGCCTACATGGAATCGCTTGCGATCCATTTAGGTGGGAAAAATCGGCTCTATTTCAAATAGATAGAGCATCAGACCCGCAGGTGGGAACCGGCTGCGGGACAAATCTGATGCGAAAACAAAAGACAAGAGCGGCAGCACCGATTCCATTTGAATGTTCGCCGCTCTAGCTCCGCCACCCGACCGAGCCCTGCGCCGCGCGCTAGATGTGAACTTTCAGGAGGTTGTCCATTCGGTCCTGGCTTCGACCGCTGATTTGTTCACGCGAGAGATCAATGCTCACGCCCAACTCAGCATCGGATCACTCCGAAGCCCTCCCAGAAAACAGTAAAGCCGGCAAAAGCCGGCTTTACGTTTCTTTAGTCTATCCGATCAGTTCAGTATTTAGCGACGACCGGCGAAGGAGCCATGAAGTCAAACTTGTAGCTGAACCCGACTTGGACCCGATGCTCGTCTTCCGTCTTCCTGATCGAGAAGGCAGGAGCGAAGTTGATCGGATCCGAAAAGGTGCCGTAATTGGTATAGCGATATTCGCCGCGAACCGACCAGTTGTTGTCGATCGCATATTCGAGACCGCCACCCACAGTCCAGCCCACGCGCGCCCTCGAGTGGGATTCAGTGTAGGCGATGATGGGAATACTCAAAGTTTCGGTGATGCTCGCGAAAGCCGCGCCACCGGTCGCATAGAGAAGCACGTGGTCGAAAGCATAGCCAAGCCGCCCACGGATCGAACCCTGAACAGGATATCGAGTGGACAGGCCTAAGAACGGCCCCCACATCGCGTTCCCTTTATAGCTCGAGCCGTCCACATCGCCTTCGAGACCATAGACCAGCGGGCCCATTTGCCAATTATAGCCGATATGTGCGCCACCAATAACCCCGGTTGGGCTATAGGAAGGTATCGGCGGAAGCGGAACGGCCGGGACAAGGGTGGACGCCACATGGCCCCAAGCGTAACCGACCTGGCCACCGACATAGAGACCGGCCCAGGTAAAGAACGGCGGCGGCGGCGGCATATAGGCCGGCGGCCCCTTCATCGTCGGGAGATCAGCGGCAAGTGCGCCGCCCGTCATAGTCAAGACTGCCGCGGCAGCTGTAAGGAATTTTGTGAAGCGCATATTATTATACCCCGATGTTCTACCCTGCCGCAGCTGGCCTCTGGCTGGTACCTGACCGCAAAGGCCTTGCCGATTACAAGTTCCATTTCACAAACCGGCATTTACCGGAGCGTGCGAACAGGTCGTCAACTCAGCACCAACACACTAGTCGAAAAATGCTTCGGAGTGAATGCCCTCGACGCCAAAGCGAGGACTTTTCCCAAGACCTGTGGCTGGAAAGGCACAAAATCAAAAGGAGTCAAGCCTCTGCGACAGCACCGCGCAAACTTCCGCATCCATCGGAAATCGCTCGGTGTCCGCCGCCAAGCTTGTGCCCATCAACGGAACTCATAGAATGCAGGCCCTCACCAGCTCCGCTGACGTTGATGCTTCTCTTCATGAACACGCGATCCGGGCCGATCCCTCATACTCGATACTGTTTCGATGCCCGTTAACGCGGGCACCAGGGCAATCGGGTGAAGCGATCCTCCAACCGCCCTCATCCTGAAGAGCGTCAACCGATCTCGGCTGTTGCCGAGATCGGCATCACTGATGGCCAAGTCGGGCAAGCCCGACTTGGCTGGGCGCGTCTCGAAGGGCGAGGGCGGTAGAAAATCGGCGCGAGGCGCCTTCCTGAATGCCATTCACGGCCCCCTCGTGCTTCGAGACGCCGCTTACAGCGGCTCCTCAGCATGAGGGGACCTTTCCACCCGATTGCCCTGGTGCCCGCGTTAACGGGCCTCAATTATCAATTCAACTGGCTCAGCGACACGGGTTCAGCTGCCGCCAAGTAGGATCGACGCAGGAGAGATCCACAGGGCTTGCACATGTCGGCAAATTGAGATGTGAAAGCGGAATCATGACGCCCGAAGACATGCAAGCCCGGCTTCTTTATCGCGACGGTCTGATCCTGGTGATCAACAAGCCGGCGGGCATCGCCGTTCACAAAGGCCCCAAAGGCGGCGACAATCTCGAAGCGTATTTCTCAGCCTTGCGCTTTGGCCTGCCGCGCAGTCCGGCGCTCGCGCATAGGCTCGATCGCGAAACCTCCGGCTGCCTTGTTCTCGGACGCCATCGCAAAGCGCTCGCCGAGCTTGGTCTTCTGTTCAAGCAAGGCAAGATCGGCAAGACCTATTGGGCTGTCGTCGAGGGCGCACCGAAGGAGACGGAAGGCCTGATCGATCTGCCGCTCGCGCGGCTCGATGCGACGCGCGGCTGGTGGATGAAAGTCGATCCCTTGGGCCAACCCGCGCAGACGCGCTGGAAACTTCTCGGGCAGCACGAAGGCTTCGCCTTTCTCGCGCTGCGTCCGCTGACCGG
>DAIESR010000515.1 GCA_027346205.1 Beijerinckiaceae bacterium | reverse complement strand
GGGGCCCGAGCGTGGGGCACCGAGCGGTCCGGCTGAGGTTTGGCTTGCCGACATTACCCATGTTCTCAACCAAGGCGGGCGAATCCCGCGAAGGTTCCGCCGCCGAAATCCGTGGAATGCCGGCGGAGGGTGGCTCTATCTCGCCGTCGCGCTCGATCTCTTCACGAGAAAGATCGTGGAGGGGTCGATGCGCGATCGCATGCGTGCCGACCTGACGATCAGCGCTCTCGCCATGGCGATCCAGCGGCAGAAAGCCGCGCCTAGTGTGGCGATCCCGACGCTCGCTACCCGAGAGTCGGGTGAATCGGCCCGCAAAATCAGAGGCCACACTAGAAAACCTTGATTTTCCTAGTGTCCTGCTCGATTCGGAAGTTCGCAAGACACCTCGGCCAGCACAAACGAACTTCCGAATCGGGACACTAGCCTGATCCATCATTCCGATCGCGGCAACCATTATAGCTAAATGATATGCAAAACCAATGATGTCACGAAAAGCCAACATTCAGCCAGAGACACTCGGCCAGCGCATCCGCGGGCTTCGTCTCGCCAAGAATCTCAGCCAGGGCGAACTGGCCGAACATATCGGCTTATCTCGCTCTGCCATTGCCCAATGGGAGACGGACCGAACGGGCCTGCACCGGGAACATCTTGAACGGCTTGCAAAAATTTTCGATACGACGCTTGGTTTTCTCGTTTCGGGCGAGACAAGCTCATTGAAAGGGGACGAACTCGCGTTGTTGCGGCTCTACCGTTCCCGTGCCGCGGAAGACCAAAGGGCCCTGCTGGAATTAGCGAAACGTCTTGCTCGTAATTAAATTGGAAAATGTCGATTGAGTCGGACCCGCTTCCGGGATCGACAAGCCGCATGCGAAGCTCGGGCAATTGACGATCGAGAACGATGTGGCGCGGTCGGGCTTGTACTGATCGCCATGCGCAGCGCATGATATTGACCTGGCTCATGGACTTATACTTTATCTCCGCCACAATTTTTTAGAAACCGACGCAGATATTTAGAAATAAGCATCGCTTTTTAGAAAGTTTATCTTAAGTGCAACTTTAATGTTAGGTAGCTTGGGTAGTGATTTCAATTTATGGTTGGTATTGCTGTCAATATTTTATTAAAACTGACTATTCACTTGACGGATACGACCCAAACGGATATCGTTTGTGCGGGCATAATAGATTAATCTAAGTTAATTTTGATACAATTACATTAATATATACAATATTGTCAATATAGACAGTTGTTGATCCAAGTAAAATTTTGCATAGATTCGCGTTTTGTTAAATATGAATGACTATATACGGATTTTATTGGATTTTGTACTGATGTCGACGGGTCTAAGAGGGCACGATGGAAAAATCAATGGAAAAGCTATCGTCTGGAACGTCGTCGTCGTCGCTGCTGTTGATAATGAGCGATATCATGGTGTTCTCGACGATGGTGTATTTTGCCATCGTCACAGCGACATTCTTCGGGTCCCCCCTTGGATTCTCAAGTCCTGCCGCGCTGGAGCAGTTTCTCGTTCTCGCGCCATGTTTCGTCATCAGTGGCGCGCTTGCGGGATTATACGATTGGCAAACCTACGGTTCATATCTTCGTATGGCGGCGTCGGTGACTCTCGCGCTGGTGCTGGCGCTGGTCGGGTGGCTGGCATTGCCGATCCTGCTCGGTCATGCGGTGAGTCATGCGGCGTCGGGGGTCGTTCCCGCACCGTTATCGCCAAGCTATCGCCTGCAATGGATCTGTTTTGCCATCCTGGCATGGACGGTCGCGGTATCGATCAATCGCCGGTCGTTGGCGCCCGTTCTGTTCCGTCGCGCAGCGCCGCAGACGGTCCTGGTGCTTGGCGGTGACGCGCAGGCACTCAAAACTCGTTTGTATGTCCGGCAAAATTCAAATCTCAACCTCCAGCCGTGTGACATTGCCACATTTGCCGCCCCGGATCGCCCAGAGGCGGACCCTTTGCGGATACCCGGCCTCAGGGCAGTCGTCGTCATGGCGGCGGCCTGGGATCGGGTCGATCATGTCAGGCTCATGGCGCTGCGCGATCGCGGCGTCGAGGTCATGAGCGAGGTGGAGTTCATCGAAAGGCAACGCCGACGGGTCGATCCGCATCAGCTTTCGTGCTATGGCGTGATGTTCTGCCCCGGTCTGCGCAATGGTCCTCGCGGCGCGGTGTTCCGGCGACTGTTCGACATCGTGTTCAGCCTGCTCCTGCTGGCGCTCACCGCACCGCTGCTCCTGATCACGGCGATCGCGATCAAGCTCGAAAGCCCCGGTCCGATTTTCTATCGGCAGACGCGCATCGGATTTCTTGGTCGGCTGTTTGAGATCATCAAGTTCCGCAGCATGCGTTGCGATGCCGAAAAGCCGGGCGAGGCGATCTGGGCGTGCTGTCATGATCCACGGATCACCTCCGTTGGCCGGATCATCCGCCTGTTTCGGATCGACGAACTGCCGCAGCTCATCAATGTCCTTCGCGGCGAGATGAGCGTGATCGGGCCGCGGCCGGAGCGGCCGGAATTTGTCAAAATCCTCGCCGAGCAGATCGATCTTTACACGCTCAGGCATTCGCTCAAGCCCGGGATCACGGGTTGGGCGCAAGTCAACTACCCGTACGGCGCCTCCGTCGAGGATGCCCAGATCAAGCTCGAATATGATCTGTATTATATCAAGAATCGCAGTTTCATGATCGATCTTGCAATCATCTTTTCGACCATCCGGGTCGTGCTGCGATGGGAGGGAGCACGGTGAGCGGTGCCGCGCCGCGCCGGTAATGCACCAGACCTTGGCCTACGCGATTACGGCGGCGCTCTACGCTCTGTTCGCTCTCGCCCTGGCGGTGCAACGGCGCCCCGGATCATCTGATCCCGCCCGACTACCGCTCGGAATCGGTGCGCAGGGCGCGCTGATCATCGCTGCGCTTGCGACGTCTTGCTGGACGGCCGCGGTCGCCGCGTTTGGCGATACGCCACTGGCGTCGAACGCCTTGTGGTTTGTCGCGTCCGGCGCCTGGATCGCAATGCAGATCACGGCCGATCTGGCCTATGGCGCGGGGCGAACCGCCGCCTCGCCCACAATGCTGCGTGCCGTTGCGGTGATCTGCCTCGGCGCCGCGTTCGCGGTGGTGATGGCCGGGGTGGTGGCACCGGCTTTCGCAGCCCGGCTCGCGATCGACGCGAAGCTGATGGTCGCACTGGCGATGCTGGTTCTGGTCGAGAACCAACTGCGCAACGCCGATGCACAATTGCGCTGGCATCTCGTGCCATCCGGCATCGGTGTCGGCGCGATCGCCGCCGCCACATTGCTGGTGTACGGCGATGCGGTGCTACACCATCGGCTGTCCGCGACCCTGCTGGACGCGCGCGCGATCCTGCTGATCCTGACATTGCCGCTGTTCGTCCTTGCCGAGTCCCGCGGACGGCGCTGGAAACGGCGGATCGCGCTGTCGCAACAGGCGGTCTTCTATACCGCGAGCCTGGTGATCGGCGGCTCGTTTCTCGCGGGGATCGGTATCACGGGCGTGCTCCTCGATCATTTCGGTCAGAGCTGGAGCCAAGTCGTCGAAATCAGCGCGCTTTGCGCCGCATTGGTCGTGATAGGCCTGCTGATCAGTTCGGGATCGGCACGCTCCCGGCTGAAATTGTTATTGATCGAGAATTTCCTGGCCCCCCGCTATGATTATCGCGTCGAATGGCAGCGTTGCCTCGCC
>DAIESR010000513.1 GCA_027346205.1 Beijerinckiaceae bacterium | reverse complement strand
AGTTGATCCACATGGTCTGGATCGACTCTATTTCAAAAAAATAGAGCATGCTCCAGCCGTGCGACGGTTTGACTTGATCTCAGGAACGACTGCCATGCGCCATCTGATTTTCCTCGGGCTTGCCGCGAGTCTCGGCCTCGGCGCGCTCATTGGCCTCGCACTCTACATTTATGAGCGGCCCACTATTTTGCATGTAGCCGTCCAGCGCGACAGCGACGATCAAGCCATCCTGACCGCCGCAGCGCAGAAATTCGCGCGAGACCGTGATTCCATTCGCCTGAAGCTCGTCCCGGTCGATAATGTCGCCGAAGCCGCACAAACCTTCCAAGAAGGCCGTGCCGATCTCGCCGTCGTGCGGACCGACATTTCCATGCCGGCCAATGGCGCATCGGTGCTGATCATGCGCAAGAATCTCGTGATTCTCATCGCGCCGGCCGGCAGCAGCCTTCACACCGTGGGCGACCTGAAGGGCCGTAAGATCGGCGTGCTGCGCAACACGCCGCTGGCGACAGACCCGAACCAACCGAGCCTGCTCAAAACGATTCTGGCGCAATATGATGTGCCCTTCAAATCCGTCACGACCGTGCCCTTGGCGCTTGAAGACGTGCAACGCGCCGTCCAAGACAAACGTGTCGACGCCGTGCTGGCCGTCGGCGTGCCGGATGCGGGCGCGCTCGCCAAGGTCGTCGCCGCCGTGACCGCCGCCGGCCAAAAGCAACCCGTGTTCATTCCCATCAGCGACGCCAAAGCGATCGCCGATCGCTCGCCTTACTATGAATCGGCAGAGGTCGTGCGCGGCCTTTTCGGCGGCGCCCCACCGCGGCCTTCGAAAACATTCGAGACCCTCTCGGTCGCCACTCGGCTCGTAGCCCAAAGGAGGCTCAGGGATGATACGGTCGCGGCGTTGACGAAGCTCTTGTTGACGGTGCGGCCCGTTCTCGCCCTGCGCCTGCCCATGGCAAATCGGATCGAGGTACCTTCGACCTCCCGTGGCGCGGCCTTGCCGGTGCATCCAGGCGCCGCAGCCTATATCGATGACGAGGAAGAAAGCTTCTTCGACAAATATAGCGATGTGATCTACATCACTGCGCTTTGCCTCAGCGCGCTCGGCTCTGCCGCGGCAGCGCTCGCGAGTCGCTTCAGTACTGGAACAAGAGCCGCAGACGATGTCGTGCTCGCCCGGCTTCTCGCCATCGTCAAGGTCGCGCGCAGCGCCGATCTAGAAACGCTCGACGCTCTCGAAGCGGAGGTGGACGAACTGCTCGCTACGGCCTTTGCGCCCGAGGCCATGCGACTGCAATCCGATGCCCCGCGCATCAATGCACTCGGCATAGCCTTCGAACATGCTCATCATGCGCTGGCAAAACGGCGCAAGACGCTTGCACCTTCGACCTATAGTGCATTCAAGCCGCGTATTGCCTCTGACCGAGACGGCAAGGATGAACCTGTCAGCAAGGCATCGTTCCTATTGTGACATCAGGCACGATAAGCCATCCAGCATCGTTTCAGTCGCCCCCTGCGCGACGATACGGCCAGCTTTCATTACTGCGATTTCGTCGGCCATGGCGCGCACGATCGCGAGATCATGGGTGATGAAGACATAGGTCAGATCATGCGCCGCCTGCAGCGCCAACAACAGCTTGAGAAGATCGACCGCAATGGCGCGGTCGAGCGCGGATGTCGGCTCGTCGAGCACGACGAGCTTCGGCTTTAAGATCATGGCGCGCGCAATCGCGATGCGCTGGCGCTGGCCGCCAGAAAATTCCGCCGGATAACGAAAGCGCGCGGCAGGATCGAGTCCGACTTCTCCGAGCGCTTCCACCGCGCGCGCATCGCGCTCTTTGCCACTCAAATGCGGCGCGTGAATGCGAAGCCCCTCCGTCACGATCTCACAGACATTCATACGCGGCGACAGAGCGCCATACGGATTTTGAAAGACGAGCTGCAAAGATCGCCGCAAGGGCCGCATCGCTGCGCGATCAAATGCACTCAGATCGCGCCCTTCGAATGAAATGAACCCCGACGCCGGCACGAGCTTCAGAAGCGCGCGTCCAAGTGTCGACTTGCCCGAGCCCGATTCTCCGAGGAGGCCCAAAGTACGCCCCTGATGCAGAACGAGGCTCACATCATCGACAGCCTTGATCTCATGCTTGCCGGCGAAAAGCCCGCCGCGCAGACGATAGGTGACTGTGATGTGCTCCGCTTCGAGAAGCACCGGCTGATCCTGAGCAGCGCGCTTTTTCCGCGCCGGCGGCAAAGCAGCCAGCAACTCCCGCGTATAGTCATGTGCGGGAGATGTGAGAATTTGCGCCGCGGCACCGCTCTCGACGATCTCCCCGCGTCGCATGACATGCACGCTGTCGGCAAATTTTCCGACGAGAGCGAGATCATGACTGATGAAGATCATCGCCATGCCGAGCCGCGATTTGAGTTCGGCGAGCAGCTCCAGAATGCGCGCCGCGACCGTCACATCGAGCGCCGTCGTCGGCTCGTCGGCAATGAGGATTTCCGGATCGCAGGCGATCGCCATGGCGATGGCAATGCGCTGGCATTGGCCGCCAGACAATTCATGCGGATAGGCGTGCCAGCGCCGCGCCGGAGCGTCGATCCCGACAAGCTCGATCAATTCGCGGCTCCGCGCTTTTGCCGCCCGGCGCGAGAGGCCAGCGCGCAGATGCAGGATATCCGCGATCTGCCGGCCGACTGGAAACAACGGATCGAGGGCCGACATGGGCTCCTGAAAGATCATCGCTATGCGCCGGCCGCGAATCGCATCGAGCAGCTTGGCCGGCGCATGCAGAAGTTCCGCGCCTTGGAAGGATATGGAGCCCGTCGCCGCGGCACCTTCCGGCAGAAGGCCGAGCACGGACAACATGGCGAGGCTCTTGCCAGAGCCCGATTCGCCGATGAGCGCGAGCGTCTCACCACGTGCCAGATCGAACGAAAGGCCTTTCACCGCCTCATGTCCGCCGAAACTTATGCGAAGATCGCGCAGCGCCAGAAGAATGTCACTCACTGCGAATGTCCTTCGACGGCCCTTGTCAGCGCATCGCCCAGAATGTTCAAAGCCGCAAGCGTGAGCGCGAGGACGAGCGCAGGAAAGATGAGCAGAAATGGCGCACTCTGGATCGTGCGCGCGCCATCAGCGATCAACAGGCCGAGGCTCGTCAAAGGCTCTTGTACGCCGAGTCCCAAGAAGGACACGAAGCTTTCCGCGAGAATCACGCGCGGCACGAGCAGCGTCAGAAAGGCGGTGATCGGCGCCAGCATGTTCGGCAAAACATGCCGCCAGAAGATGGTAGCCGGGCCGGCGCCCAAGGCCTCTGCGGCGGCGACATAATCGCGGCGCTTCACAGAAAGCGTCTGGCCGCGCACGATGCGCGCCATATCGAGCCATTCGACAGCGCCGATCGCAACGAAGATCAGAACGAAGCTGCGGCCGAGGAAGACGGTGAGCAGGATGACGAAGAAGAGAAAAGGCAGCGCATAGATGATCTCGACGAGGCGCATCATGACGAGATCGAGCCGGCCGCCGACATAGCCCGCAATGCCGCCGAAGGCGACGCCGAGCGAAAGCGCGACCAGCGCGGCAAGAAAGCCGACGGACAGCGAGATGCGCAAACCGATGAAGATCCGAGCCAGAAGATCGCGGCCGTTGGTGTCCGTGCCGAAAAGAAAGACGAGGCGATGCAGCGGCACAGCGACGGTGAGCTGGCGCCCGTCCTCGGCGCGTGAAATGACATGGGCAGCCCCGAAAATCTCGGAATGAGCGAAATAGCGCAAGACTCGTTCGTCGATTGCCGTCGTAGATGCGAGTTCAATCGTCACGGCGTCTTTGCGCACGGACGATTTGCCGATCACGACATGCATGCGCTGCGCGAAATCGGCGAGCGCCGCCTCCGTCTCCTTCTTCGTCGGATGCGCGGCGAGCGACGGCGAGGTCAGCACGAAATCGCGATAGACGCGATCATAAGGATGCGGATAAAGCCACGGGCCGAAAAGCGCCGCGAACGCAAGGATGCCAAGGCACGCGAGACTCACGACAGCGCTGTTGGCGCGCAGGAGCTTCTTCATGAAGTTCGGCCGCGCGGCATCCGCCGGCAGATGGATCATTGTCTCCATTTGGGTCATGGGTTTTGTTGGGTCATGGGTTTTGCGTCATTCGTGCCGGACCCTGGGATCGAACCATCCATAAAGAACGTCGACAAGAAGATTGAAGAGAATGACGAGGCAGGCGACAATGATGACCGTGCCGAGCACCAGCGTGTAATCGCGGCCGAGCGCGGCGGTGACGAAATAACGGCCTATGCCCGGAATGCCAAAGACGGTTTCAACGACGACAGAGCCAGTGAGCAAATTCGCCGCCATCGGGCCGAGATAAGAGAGAACCGGCAGAAAGGCGCCGCGCATGGCATGCGCATAGACGGTGCGTGCCGGAAGCCCGAAAGCCCGCAAGGTTCTGATCGACGGCGTGCCGAGCACATCGCCCAGCGAGGCGGCGAGCAATCGCGCGATCACCGCCATTTGTGGCACGGCAAGTGTCGCGACCGGCAGCACCTGGTTTTGCCAGGCCCCTTCGTTCCAGCCGCCGACCGGCAGGGCGCGAAGCGACAAGCCGAAGACGAGCTGCAAGAGAGGCGCGATGACGAAATTCGGCACCGCGATCGCCAGAAGCGCAAAGGCCCCGACCGCGCGCGCGGCAAGCCCGTGACGTCGCACGGCGGCAATGAGGCCGAGCCCGATACCTCCGATAAGCGCGACGACCAGAGCCTCAATGCCCAAGGTGAGAGAGACAGGCAGCGCTCTGGCGAAAAGCTCCGCAACCGAAAAATCGCGCCAGCGCAGGCTCGGGCCGAGATCGCCATGCAGCAGGCCCCAGAGATAGAGGCCGAATTGCTGGGGCAGCGGCCGATCGAGCCCGTAAAGCACTTTCAAATGTTGCAAAGTGCGCGGATCGATCGCACGCTCCGTGTCGAACGGTCCGCCTGGCGCCAGATGCATCAGGAAGAAGGTGATGGCGACGACGGCGAAGAGCGTCGCGGCCGATGCCGCGAGGCGGGCGAGACTATGCCGGAGCATGAGCAGAGCTTCTTTCGATGGCTTCGTGACCAAAGGCCGAGGCGGCAGCGTCATTCAGACGAAGGCGCCCGCCCGCCTGCGGCATCCCGAAAGCCGCCGATCCGATCTTCTTCAACATGCCATTTGCTTTCTGCCCAGTCAGGCCAATGGCCCTTCGATCGTCGCAAGTAGCACGCCCGTGCATGTCTCATCCAAGATTCCGGCCGCGGAGGCCTCCAGAGAACATCCATCGAACAGGTTCGCTGTCCGGCTGCCAACCGAGCCACGCGCCGCTTTCATTCATCTCGCTTGGATTTTTGCATCTCGCTCCTCTCTTCCGCCCGATCGACCTTCGTGCTAGCGAACGGAAATGACCACCCGTATCGATACACGCCTAGCCGAACTCGCACGGCAGAACCGCGCCGCCCTGGTCACTTTCGTGATGGCCGGCGATCCCGACCTTGCGACCTCGCTTGAAATCGTAAAGGCTTTGCCTGGAGCCGGGGCCGATCTCATCGAGCTTGGCATGCCCTTCACCGATCCCATGGCGGACGGCCCAGCGATCCAGGCGGCCGGCCTGCGCGCGCTCAAAGCCGGGATGACGCTCGCGAAGACTTTGGCGCTGGTCGCCGACTTCCGGAAGAGCGATCCGGCTACGCCGCTCGTGCTGATGGGCTATTACAATCCGATCTATGTTCATGGCGTCGCGCGTTTCCTCGCCGAGGCCAAGGCCGCGGGTGTCGACGGTCTGATCGTCGTCGATCTGCCGCCCGAGGAGGATTCGGAACTCTGCCTGCCGGCGCTCGCCGCCGGGCTCGCTTTCATCCGGCTTGCGACGCCGACGACCGATGCGGCGCGGCTGCCGGCCGTGCTCGCCAATACCTCAGGCTTCGTCTATTATGTGTCCATCACCGGGATCACGGGCGCGGCGGCGCCGGAAGCGGCGCAGGTCGCAAGCGCCGTAGCTCGCCTCAAGCAGCATACGGATCTCCCGGTGGCCGTTGGATTCGGGGTCAAAAATGCGGCAAGCGCGGCTGCGCTTGCTTGCGTCGCCGATGGCGTGGTGGTGGGGTCCGCCCTTGTCGATGCGGTGCGCATGTCACTCGATGCGGCCGGCAAGGCCATGCCGGAGACGGTGGCCGTCGTCGCCGATCTGGTCGGCGTTCTTGCATCGGGCATTCGTTCAGCATCGCGCGCCGCGGCCGAATAAGCGTCAGAATGACATGCCGGGCGGCGACTTTGCTTATCTCGATCTTTCTTGCTTTGCTGCGTGGCCGGGATGCATGCCAATATAGTTATAGGCTTGAACCGAGCCCGTCCGCGTCAAGTTCATAGGGTCCCCATGAATTGGATCTCCAATGTCGTCCCGCCGAAGATCAGGTCCTTCCTGCGCCGCGAGACACCCGAGAATCTCTGGGTCAAATGTCCGGAAAGCGGCGAACTCGTCTTCCACAAGGATCTCGAGGCCAATTTCTATGTCGTGCCGGGTTCTGGCTATCACATGCGCATGCCCGCCAAGGCGCGTTTCGACATGCTCTTCGATGATGCCGCCTATGAGGAATTGCCGACGCCCGAAGTGCCGCTCGATCCGCTGAAGTTCCGGGATGTGAAGCGCTACACGGATCGGCTGAAGGAAAACCGCCTGAAGACCGGGGTGGAGGACGCGGTGCGGCTCTGCCGCGGCAAGCTCGAAGGGATGGAGATCGTCGCGGCCGTTCAGGATTTCGAATTTCTCGGCGGCTCGCTCGGCATGGCGGCCGGCGAGGCCATCATCACCGGCATGATGAATGCGGTGGAGCGCCAGACGCCCTTCGTCATTTTCACGGCCTCGGGCGGCGCCCGCATGCAGGAGGGCATGTTCTCTCTGATGCAGATGCCGCGCACCACGGTCGCGGTGCAGCGCCTGCGCGCGGCGCGGCTACCCTATATCGTCGTTTTGACCAATCCCACGACGGGAGGCGTCACTGCCTCCTATGCGATGCTGGGCGACATCCAAATTGCCGAGCCCGGCGCGGTCATCGGCTTTGCCGGGGCGCGGGTGATCGCACAGACCATTCGCGAGCACCTGCCGGA
This sequence comes from Beijerinckiaceae bacterium, assembly GCA_027346205.1. Lineage (GTDB taxonomy): Bacteria > Pseudomonadota > Alphaproteobacteria > Rhizobiales > Beijerinckiaceae > Methylovirgula. The sequence goes on along the minus strand of DAIESR010000513.1, from coordinate 2,092 downwards.
AGGCTTCCAGCGCGCCGAATATCTCGAGGCGCATGGCATGATCGACATGGTCGTGCGCCGACACGACATGCGGGCGACTTTGGCGCGGCTCTGCAGACTGCTCACCAAACGGCCGGCACCCCAAGTGGAGGCGGCATGACCGCCATTCCGCTCGCGAGCAGCGCGGATCATTGGGAGGCGATCCTCGGCCGCCTGCTCGATCTGCATCCGAAAAAGATCGATCTTTCGCTCGGTCGTATCATGCGGCTACTCGAGGCGCTCGGCCATCCGGAACAGCGCCTGCCGCCGGTCATTCATGTCGCCGGCACGAATGGCAAATGGTCGACGATCGCCTTCATGCGCGCGATTCTGGAAGCGGCGGGACGCAGCGTCCATGTCTATACGTCGCCGCATCTCGTCCGCTTTCACGAACGGATCAGGCTCGGCCAGAAAGGCGGCGGCCAGCTCGTCGGCGATGCGGAACTCGCGGCCGCGCTCTCCTATTGCGAAAAGGTCAACGCCGGCGAGCCGATTACCTTCTTCGAGATCACGACGGCCGCGGCGTTCAAGCTTTTCAGCGAACATCCGGCCGATTATCTGCTCTTGGAGGTTGGTCTCGGCGGCAGGGTCGATGCGACCAATGTCATTGCGCGCCCCGCCGCGACGGTGGTGACGCCCGTCTCCTATGACCATCCGGAATTTCTCGGCACGACGGTTGCGGAGATCGCCTTTGAAAAGGCCGGCATCTTGAAGCCGCGTGTGCCGGCGATTCTCGGCCTGCAGTCCAAAGAGGCTTTCGACGTGCTGGCCCGAAAGGCCGGCAAAATCGCCGCGCCGCTGCATGTCGCCGGACAAGAGTTCATGGTGCGCGAAGAGCACGGACGCTTCATCTACGAGGATGAGCGCGGGCTTCTCGACCTTCCCTTGCCGCGTCTGGCCGGCCGTCATCAGCATCAAAATGCCGCCAATGCGATCGCCGCTCTGCGGGTGGTCGAACCGGATCTCCCAGCCTCTGCCGTTGAGGCGGGCCTTCTCGCCGCCGAATGGCCGGCACGGCTGCAAAGCCTGAGCAGGGGGCTGGTCGTCGCTTTCGCGCCGGAAGGCGCGGAAATCTGGCTCGATGGGGCGCATAATGAGGACGGTGCGCGCGTGCTTGCCCAAGCGCTCGCCGACTTCGAGGAAAAGACGGCGCGGCCGCTCGCGATCATCTGCGGCTCTCTCGCGACCAAGGATACCGCCGCCTTTCTGCGCGCCTTCAAAGGGCTCGCTCAGGAAGTTCTCGCGGTACCGGTCGGTGGTGAGCATGCCGGCCGCTCGCCACGCGAGGTCGCGGCTTTGGCGAATGCGGAGGGCATTCCCGCTGTAGCTTGCGAAAGCCTCGAATCGGCGCTGCGCTTTCTCGCGGCCCGCGATTGGTCGATGCCGCCGCGCATATTGATCACCGGCAGTCTGTATCTCGCGGGCGAAGTGTTAAGCTTTAACAACAGCCTCCCGATGTGACGCGGAACACCCGCATGACGACGGCGGCTGGATAAGTTTTGCTTTTTCTGATCATCGATGTCGCTGCATTCCACAGCCGATATGCGCCATAAAATGCGCTTGCAAAACAGCCTGTTTCGCAGCCGCAAAAAGCTTCTCACAATAGTAAGACGATCGTTCCAACCGCTTGAATGTAAAACTAATGTAAGAAAGACTAGGCCGCTCTAACTTGGGGTGGAAAGCTGCGACATTCTGTGCCATCTGAAGTCTGCGGACAGTTTTTCTGTCCAGCTTTGGAAGCAACCCAATGGAGGACAACATGGCTTGGACAACCCCGTCCATCACCGAAGTCTGCGTCGGCATGGAAGTCACCAGCTACGCCTCGGCCGAGATCTGACAGGCTGAGCCTTTACTTCGGCGAATGACCTATTCGTCACATAGCGCATTATGCGAGGCTCACGTTGCAAATCCTCGTCCTTGGATCGGCAGCCGGTGGAGGATTTCCACAATGGAACTGCCTGTGCCCGGTCTGCCAGCTCGCTTGGGCGGGCGATGAGCGTGTGAAGCCGAGGACCCAGTCGAGCTTGGCCATCAGCAGCGATGGAGAAAAATGGCTGTTGTTGAATGCCTCGCC
>DAIESR010000510.1 GCA_027346205.1 Beijerinckiaceae bacterium | reverse complement strand
TTTCTCCTGATATTAAATCAAGATTACCATACGGATTCAATCCGTACAAACAGATGCGCGTTCAATATGACGCACCAACATGCCGCGCGCTCAGCGACCGGTCGCAGTCGCCTTTCGAAACGCCTCCGCCAGAGCATCGAGTTCGATGGGCATTGCATTGGAGATCGCGACATAGGTCACATTGGCTTGGCGCCAAGCCAGCACCGCAAAACCGTCGACGCTGCGGCGCCCTTGCGGCGGTGTGGCCACCTTTTCCGGCACTTCAGTCAGACTGATGATGTGCCGTTTGTAGCGGTAGACGAGGGTGGGCACCGGAGTTGCGCCCAGCATGTCGATGCGGCCGCCGACGAGTGGAAAACCTTCGGCGGAAAGATCGACCACGTGCGGAGCGAAGGCGCTGCGCGTCGCAAACCAGGGTATGACCGTGTGATGATCCGACGAGGCGACATCCACCGGCTGACCTGAGATGAGGCCGCGCACATGATCCGCCACCAGCGCTTGCATCGGCTGTGGCGGCGCCTTCGGGAGCAGGAGGAAAGTGAGTCCGCTTCCCAGCATGAAGGCGAGCCCAGCCGCCAGCGCCGCCGAGCGTCGTTCCGCGGAAAGCCACAGGCGGCGGGGCTTCGGCTCGCCGATTGTGAGCGCTTCCATGCGCGTTCGAAAAGCGTTCGAGGCGGGGCTTTTCGGAAGCCCCTGCAAAGCTGTGCGCAACGCGTCCAAGCGGCGATATTCGGCGGCGAGTTCAGCGTCTTCGCTCATGGCGCGCTCAAACGCCAACATGCCCGCCGCATCCAGCTCTCCGTCGAGAGCGGCCTGCAGCAGCAGAGGCTTGTCGCTGAGCGGCAGCGGATCGGTCATTCCATGCGTCCTTTCAGCGCGACAAGCATCAGCCGGCGCGCCCGCGCCAAACACGACATGATGGTGCCGATGGGCACGCCGGTCGCCGCGGCAATGTCGCGATAGGACAAGCCGCTCATCTCGCGCATGACGAGCACCTCTCGGAACGGCAGCGGCAATTCCAAGAGTGCCGCTTCGACCGAAGCGGCATCGGCTGCCGCGATCAGCGCCGCGTCCGGCGCTTGCGACAACTCTTCCACCGCCGAAACGACTGCCTCGGGATCCGCCGTCAGAACCACGGTTTTGGGACGATTGCGCGCGAGCCAAGTGAAAGCTGTGTTGCGGGTGATCGCCAGCAGCCAAGCGCGCGAATTCTCGGCCGGCCCGCGCTCGAGCGCGCGCAATGCCCGCAAACAGGCTTCCTGTGTCACATCCTCCGCATCGGTGGCATTGCCCGTCAACCATCTTGCCAAGGCCAAGGCGTCGTCGAGATAAGGCAAGACCGTCGCAGCGAAGAGCCTATGGGTCGTGTCGTTCGTCACCTCACCTCGCGTTCCGAACGCAGCCGCCCCCAGCCTATATCGATCACGGCACCACGACGATTTTCGCCTTCATATGCGGATGCAGGCCGCAGAAATATGGGAATTCGCCCGCTTTTGCGAAGGTAAAAGTGAAGCTCTCATCGGTATCGAGCGCCCGCGAGCGAAAGGCTCCTCCCTCGGAGACCACCGAATGCGGGATGTCGTCGCGATTCAAGAAGGTGACCACAGTGCCGGCTTTGACTTGAAGAACGGCCGGTGTGAAGGCGAAATTGTCGATCGTGACCCGTGCCGTCTCCGCCGTCGCCGGCGTGACGTAAGCAAAAAGCAAGAGGCCGACAAAAAACAAGCCCCGGCGGCTCAAGATATTGCGCATCCTCGCGCTCCTTCCGAGCATGTCGCGGAAAAGTTGGGTGACTTTTCCGACAAAGGACATGCTCTATCTATTTGAAATCGAGCCGATTTTTCCCGCCTAAATGGATCGCAAGCGATTCCATATAGGCGGGATCGGCTCTATCCCGCTGCCAATGTCCGATCGACGATCGCGAGTCGCTCTTTGCCATGTGTGACAGTAAGGCTCGACAAGCCGAGGAAGCTCCGCAATTTGTCCGCGGGGACGAGCTTGGGACCCGGCGAAGGCGCGGTGCCCGGCGCCGGCTGTGGAAAGGCCGTCGACATGGTGGTGTGGAAGGTGAGATGGCCTTCCACCTTTTGCATCAGCTGGTGGATATGGCCGTTGAGCACCGTGACCGAGCCGAAACGCGAAAGCAGCGACAGCGCCTGCGCACCATCTTTTGTGCCCCAGCCCCAGGCCTCATAGACGAGCCAGAGCGGGATATGGGAGAATATGACAATGGGCTGCGAAGCCGAACGATCCTTCAGATCCGCGGCGAGCCAAGCGAGCTGTTCGGCGCCGAGATTGCCGAGCCCGCCCGATTTCAGATCCACCACATTGACGAGGCCGATGAAATGCACGCCGGCCTGATCGAAGGAATACCAGCCGGCGCCATGTGCCGCCTTGCCATAGCGTTCGAGATAGGCCTTGCCATTGCCTTCGTCGATGACGTCATGCTCGCCGGGGACGTAATGGACATCGAGTTTCGCCATGCCGATGATCTGATCCGCGTCATCGAATTCCTTCGGCTTGGAAAGATGCGAGATATCACCGGTATGGATCAGAAATCGAGGCTTCTCGGGAAGCTGCGCGATCTCACCGATCGCCGTTTTCAAAGTGCCGCGCGCATCGGGATTGGCCGGCTTTGAGAAGCCGATGTGGCTGTCGGAAATCTGCACGAAGGAAAAGCCTGTCTCAGTTGCCGCATGAGCGGCGCCGATCAGGCGCGAGGCGGGTATTCCGCCGGCCATCGTCCAAACCAGGCCACCACCCGCCCAGGCCATACATTCAAGCACCGCGCGGCGGCCGGTATCCGGCCTGTCATCAGAGTCAGCCATTTTTGGATCTCCTTCTGCCTATCCATTCGGACAGAAAGGAGACTCGGCGGCAGGCCGATTTATTCCCGCATTGAAGAAAAATACCGATTGAGACCAAGCGGCCGCGCTCGACCGCACGACGGCGCTGACGAAATGATCTTGCTCAAAATTTGCGGGTCAGCACGCCTACGGCGAGGAGCGCATAGGCTCCGGTCATGAGCCAGAACCTATGAGCATTCACATAATGGCCGATGCCGGGGATTGAGACGAAGACGCTGGCGACCGCGAGAACGGCGAGAACGAGCGAGATCACAAAGACGAGACTACTCGGAGGGGTCAGCCGACTGCGACGAAACATTCTCTATCCCTCCGCCAGTCTCGCCATGTGAGACCGCTGGCGAGAATAACGCGACCAGCCCAGACCAGCGACATCAAAATTCAGGCGACGCTGCGCTGCGTGCCAGCAAAAAGCCGATAGAACAGGCCGGCGCCCACGCCGGAGATGACATCGACGCCAAGTCCCCCCGGACCTGAGGCAATCCCCACGGCCTGCATCGCCAAAGCAAAGACTAAGGCCACGGCCCCGCCGCCGATCATGTATGAGGCGAGGGAAGTCCGTTCCAAGGCCGCCAATATCCGATGCGCGATCAGGAGACAAAGAGCGCTCGTCCTGCCGCCGCTCCAAAGCGCGCCAAGGATCAGCGCCACGGCCACCGACATGTTTGCCCAACCAACCGAAATACCGCTCAGCTCATTCGTGGCGCTGGCCGCGAAAG
>DAIESR010000488.1 GCA_027346205.1 Beijerinckiaceae bacterium | reverse complement strand
TTTTCGCTGGCGCGCAGATCCGGCGGCAGGCTCGCGATGTCCATGCCGGCCATGCCGGCTTGCGTGCAGACAACCTCCGCATAATGCGGATGCAGACCGCCGGACAGCACCGCCTTCGGTCGCTTGGTGACGCGCTGCGCCATCAACACAGCTTCGGCCGTCGCAGTCGAGCCGTCATACATGGAAGCATTGGCGACATCCATGCCCGTCAGAGCCGCCACCTGCGTCTGGAACTCGAAAATATATTGCAAAGTGCCTTGCGCGATTTCCGGCTGATAGGGCGTATAGCTCGTCAGGAATTCGGAGCGTTGGATCAGGTGATCGACGCTCGCCGGCACATGATGCTTATAGGCGCCGGCACCGACGAAGAAAGGAACGGAAGAGGCAGGCACATTCTTGCCGGCCAAGCGCGTCATGACGCGCTCGACCTCCATTTCCGATTTCGCACGCGGCAGGTCGAGAAGCCCGTCGAGCCGCTTGTCGGCCGGAATATCGGCAAAGAGCGCGTCGATCTGCGCGACGCCGATCTTGGCCAGCATCGTAGCCCGGTCGTCTGATGTGAGAGGAAGATAGCGCATTGTGATCTCTATATTTCGAATGTCCGTGCCGAGGCCTGCTTCAGGCTCGCATCAAGCGAGCGTCTTTACGAAATCGGCATAGGCCGCCGCGTCCATGAGACTGTCGAGTTCTTTCGGATCGGCGAATTTCAATTTGACGAACCAGCCTTTGTCGATCGGATCTTCATTGACCAGAGCCGGCGTTTCCTGGATCGCCGAATTGATTTCGACGACTTCGCCCGTAACCGGCGCATAAAGCTCACTCGCGGCCTTGACGCTCTCGATCACCGCTGCCTCGGCGCCTTTCGCGACCGCCTTGCCGACAGGCGGCAGGTCGACGAAGACGATGTCGCCCAATTGCGACTGCGCATAATCGGTGATGCCGACCGTGCCGACGTCGCCGGCGATCCGGACATATTCGTGATCCTTCGTGTAACGAACCTCAGACATCAGTTTCCCCTGTGATATTGATGCGGAACAAAAGGCATTGCGCTGATCGTGGCCGCGAGCTTCTTGCCGCGCACGTCGAGATGAAGTTCTTGCCCGACGCAGGCATAAGGTGCGGCGACCAAGCCCATGGCGATCGGCCGGCCGAGGCTCGGCGCATAGCCTCCGGACGTGACATGCCCGATGGAAAATCCATCCGGCGTCGTTATGGCCGCGCCTTCGCGTGCCGGTGCCTTGCCCTCGAGCACGAGGCCGATTCTGCGGCGGCTCGGACCTTCCGCAAGCGCGTGCAAGATTTGGCTCGCGCCTGGAAATCCGCCATGAGTCCGACGGCGTTTCGAAATCGACCAGGCAAGGCCCGCCTCGATCGGATCTATGGTTTGATCGATGTCATGGCCATAAAGGCAAAGGCCCGCTTCGAGACGCAGGGAATCACGCGCACCAAGACCGATCGGTCGAACCTCCGGCGCGGCAAGCAGCTCTTGCGCGAAACCCGCCGTCATTTCGAAAGGCAGCGAGATTTCAAACCCGTCTTCGCCGGTGTAGCCGGAGCGGGAGATGATGAAGCCTGCACCATTGCGCTCAAATTCGCGAATGGTCATGAAAGTCATCGTTGCGACTTCGGGAAACATGCGGGCGAGCACGCCTACCGCTGCCGGACCTTGCAAAGACAGCAATTCATGGCCATCGCGCCCGGTCAGCTTCAGATCCGGAAGTGACGCAGAAATATGCGCAAAATCCGCATCCTTCATCGATGCATTGGCGACGATGAACAAGCGCTCGATTCCGCCCTGATTAGGCAGCCGAGACACCATGAGATCATCGAGAATATGACCCTTTTCATCGAGGAATTGCGTATAGCGCATTTGCCCCGGCACAAGACCGAGGATATCGCCAGGCACCAGGCTCTCAAGCCTGCTCGCTGCCTCCGCCCCTTCGAGAATCGCCTGTCCCATATGGGAGACATCGAAGAGGCCGGCTTGCCGGCGCGTATGCAAATGCTCCTCGATGATGCCGGATGGATATTGCACCGGCATGTCATAGCCGGCGAAGCCGACCATGCGCGCGCCGAAGCTACGATGGAGATCGTAAAGCGCCGTGCGTTTCAATTCAGGAGTGGCAGAAACTTGTATGTCAGACATGAAAGCGGACCAGACACATGGGTTAGCAAACCAATGTCGGCTCGACCGAGCCGCATTGTTTCGCCCCCTCTGTCCGATGAACCTGAGAGATTTCCCCGCCTTCGTGCCGGCTCAATCCTCTGAGCTGGCTGAAGAAACGAAGTTGCGCCCTTCGGTGGATACCGCGCAACGCGCGACATCGCTTTCCAGAGTGTCATCAACCTGCGGTTCTTGAACCTGAGCGTTTCCGGGGCGGTTGCGCCTTCGGTGTCGAAACGGAGATGAACCGAATCGATCTCTTCCGCAGGAGTCGTCTGACAGCGGCCAATCTATGGGTTTGCCGCGCGTTGTCAATGGGACGAAAGGCGAGGAAACTCTCAGCAATCGGCGTCAACAAAGTTAAGAATTGCTTGATGGAAAAGCCCTTGCTCGCGCCGCTCGCAAGCCTGAGCAAAGTCGCGCGCGTGCAACACCTTTGCGCGTCAAATCCCTTATGTTCATTGACGATACGAGGATCTCCTCAATGCGCAGCAATGCTGGCCGCATCGCTTCAAAGCGCTTACGCTTCGATACATTTACAGATCGACTGAACGTCTTTGCGATCGACTGCGGCATAAAGAACCATGCAGCCTCCATGCTGGTCGACCACCGATTGGTATTTTATCGATCAGCTTCGCCATAGCGACGATGTCGTCGGTGAGAGGTGACACGCTGTCGACGATCGTTCGATGATGACTCTATGATTGCCGACCATATTCTGCGCGCTGGAGTCGACGACAAGACAATTTCGGGAGCAAGGCGTAGGCGTCCGGCTATCCGGGGCCAGTCGGGGATGCTCAGGTCATGGCCGACAATATCGTGAAAGCCGCGGCCGAAAGGGCGACGCGGGAGGCGAAGACGCATCGCCACATAAGGCAGTATTTCAGGCGGGCATTCACCGGCGCAGAACCGCCTTCTCGTTCTTGATGACCGAGGCTTCGATCATGGGGAATTCCGCATCGAGCAGAAATTGCCGCAGCGCTTCGTAATCGGTCTTTTCCATCGGATATTCCTTCGTCCCGTCGGCGAGGCTCGCAAAGGAATCGGCAACCACGGTACGCACAAAGGGCTTTTGGTCTTCGGTCGCCGGGTTCAACATGAAGGTGATTGTCGGATAGGACCCGTTCATCTTGGCCTTGCAGGTCAAACGCCGCGTCTGATCGAAGCGAATATCATACATGCGCAAAATATCGTCCCGGCTGGGGTCGTCGCGGCGATGATCGAGGCTGCTGCTCCAGATTTCGAGCCGCAGCGTGGCTGTGTCTCCCTCGGTCTTTTCGAGCGTGATCTCGAAATGCTTACCGTCGAAGGAGTTTGCTAGAATGGTCAGCGGCGAAACCATGAAATGTTCCTTTCGAAGCGCAGTCCACGCCTCTATCGTGGAAGCGTTTTAACCCTTGGACCCGGGGTCGGATAGAGATTTATAGCTAGCAAGCCTCGCACCGGGTCTGGTTATGGACACTCAGAAAGCCGTAGTCAGACTCCACGAGGCCACCCGAGAGAAACCGCAAAAGTCCCCGCCATGACTGATGAAACCGATCGCTTCTCGGCCCGTGCTGCACGGCATCTCCGTGTTTCGGCCCATGTCGGCCGTGCGGCAGCGCGGATAGCCGGGGCGCGCCTTCTTGGCGGCGGCACCAATGATGCGCAAAGCGCGGCAGCGCTTGCCGCCGCTCTCGGGCGGCTGAAGGGGCCACTGATGAAGGTCGCGCAAATGCTCGCGACCATTCCCGATGCGCTGCCCGCCGAATATGCCGAAAGCCTCGCGCGCCTGCAGGCACAGGCCCCACCCATGGGCGCCGCTTTCGTCAAAAGACGCATGCTGGCGGAATTGGGCGCCGATTGGCGCGCGCGTTTCGCGTCTTTCGATCTGACGCCCGCAGCCGCCGCATCACTCGGCCAAGTGCACCATGCGCAGTCCAAGGAGGGAATGAGCCTCGCCTGCAAGCTGCAATATCCCGATATGGCCTCCGCCGTCGAAGCCGATCTCAAGCAGCTCGATCTCATATTGGCGCTGCATCGCCGGATGCGTCCAGCGATCGATATGCGCGAAGTCGCGAAAGAAATCGCTGCCCGCCTGCGCGAAGAACTCGACTACCGCCGCGAGGCGCGCCATGCAGCGCTCTATGCCGAAATTCTGCGCCCTTTCGCGGATATTCGTGTGCCACACATCGACATAGATCTATCGACGGCGCGCCTGCTCACCATGCAATGGCTCGAAGGCCGCCCCTTGGTGGCCTATAAGGCAGCCGATGAAGCCGAGCGCAGCCTTATCGGCACCGCCCTGTTCAAGGCTTGGTGGATTCCTTTCAGCCATTATGGTGTCATCCATGGCGATCCGCATCTCGGCAATTACTCGGTCTTCGGCGACGACGCGGCGCGCGCGGAGGGAATCAATCTCTTCGATTATGGCTGCATCCGCATCTTTGCGCCGCGCTTCGTCGCCGGCGTGGTCGACCTCTACGAGGGCCTCCGGCAGGACGATCGGGCCCGAATCGTCCATGCCTATGAGAGCTGGGGCTTCCGCAGTCTCGCCAAAGAGACGATCGAGGCTCTGAATATCTGGGCCCGCTTCATCTACGGGCCTTTGCTCGACGACCGCAGCCGCACCATCGCCGATGGCGTGGCGCCCGGCCTTTACGGCCGGCGCGAGGCCTTTGCAGTTCATCAGGCGCTGCGCACGCATGGGCCATTGGCTGTGCCGCGGGAATTCGTTTTCATGGACCGCGCCGCGATCGGCCTCGGCGCCGCCTTCCTGCATCTCGGCGCAAAACTCAATTTCTATCGCTTGTTCAATGCGGCGATCGACGGTTTCGACAGCGAAGCGCTCGCCGCACGCCAGAGTGCTGCACTGGCGAAAGCCGGTCTCGCCGCCACACTCTGAGACGATCTCCATGCGCAAGAAAAGCGGGTTTCATACCGGCGATGTGAGGGTTGGCATACAAAATGTCATCCATGTTGGCCGGTACCCCCTTGACGGCGGAGCCCGATCGCTGTTTGACGACGCAGCGGTGCTGCTACAACATCCGTGAGACAAGCAGAGCGGCACAACAGGAGGGATGATGGTCGAGCAACATGCCACAACGGCGGACGCGCATTCTGACATGGATTTGGCTGAGCATGAGAAAACCTACCATATGTTTCTCGGCTTGGTGAAATATGGGTCGATCATCTGCATTCTAGGGCTGATCCTCCTGGCCGTTCTGACACTCTAAAGCGCTGACGGAAAAAAGTCGCTCGACTTTTCCGTCACGGACTGCCCGAACTAAGGACTTGTCCAAACTCCTGAAGCAGAGTCGATCTGTCCGAGCAGCCGGCTGTTAAACGGCCGGAAGCAGCGGAGGCTTTTTGCACGCATGCCGCAATGATGAGGTTGACCCTGATCGGCGCGGATAGGCAGCGTGCACTGAGTTGAGCATGGCCTTGTCGGAAAAGCCTTAGAGTATTCATAGAACTGTTGAGAGGCAGGCCGACACAGCCGTCCTGCAATCATCCTGAAAGACCGGTGCGTCGATCCCAGGCACATCGAATTCTCTCGCCCGTCTGCATAGCTGACCGGAGGTGCTCATGCGTATCGCCGTGCCTGCCGAAACCGATCCCGGTGAAGCGCGCGTCGCTGCAACGCCCGAAACGGTGAAGAAATATATCGCCCTCGGGGCTGAAGTTGTCGTGCAGTCGCATGCCGGAATCCAATCCGGCATTCCCGACGCCGACTATGCCGGCGCCGGCGCGGCGATCGCCGATGATGCGCGTCGCACCATTGCCGATGCCGACATCATTCTCCGAGTCCGCCGGCCGCACGCCGCGGAACTCGCCGAGGCGAAGCCCAGCGCCGCAGTGTTCGCAATCGCGGACCCCTATGGCCAAATCGAGGCATTGAAGACAGTCGCGGAGACCGGAGTTCTGCTCTTCGCTATGGAACTCATGCCGCGCATCACCCGGGCGCAGGTGATGGATGTGCTCTCGAGCCAGGCCAATCTCGCCGGCTATCGCTGCGTCATCGATGCGGCCGCGGAATTCGGCCGCGCCATGCCGATGATGATGACAGCGGCCGGCACCGTGCCGGCCGCAAAGATTTTCATCATGGGTGTCGGGGTCGCGGGCCTGCAGGCCATCGCCACAGCACGCAGGCTCGGCGCCATCGTGACGGCGACCGATGTCCGTCCGGCCACCAAGGAACAAGTCGTCTCTCTCGGCGCCAAATTCATCGCCGTCGAGGACGAGGAGTTCAAGCAGGCAGAGACGGCCGGCGGCTATGCCAAGGAAATGTCGGCTGCCTATCAGGAAAAGCAAAGGGCCCTCGTCGCCTCGCATATCGCTAAGCAGGATATTGTGATCACCACCGCGCTCATCCCCGGCCGGCCAGCACCTCTGCTCATCACCGAGGACATGGTCGATTCGATGCGTCCGGGCTCGGTGATCATGGATCTCGCGGTCGAGCGGGGCGGCAATTGCGCGCTCTCCAAGCCCGGCGAGATCGTCACGACCGCCAAGGGCGTGAAGGTGGTTGGACTTTTGAACATACCGGGCCGGCTCGCGGCGACCGCTTCGGCGCTCTATGCCCGCAACCTCTCGGCCTTCGTCGAAACCCTTGTCGACAAGACGAATAAGGCGATGGCGATCAATTGGGACGACGAGATCGTGAAGGCTACTTTGCTGACCAAGGATGGCCTGTTGGTGCATCCGAATTTTCAGATTGCCGCCTGATCCGCAGGCACTTGATATCCGATCGGAGATCGAGGGAGAGACATGACGGACGCAACCCCGCAACAACTTCTGGAAAGGGCCGATGCGGCAGCGGCGTTGGCGCGCCAGGCAGCCGAGGCGGCTCAGGCCTATGCCGATCAGGTCGCTCATGCCGTCGGTGCCGCGGCACATGTGGCGACGGGCGGAGCGATCGATCCTTTCGTCTTCCGCCTCGCCATTTTCGCGCTTGCCGTCTTCGTCGGCTATTATGTCGTCTGGGCGGTGACCCCGGCGCTCCACACGCCATTGATGTCGGTCACCAATGCGATCTCTTCTGTGATCGTCGTCGGCGCCCTTCTCTCCGTCGGCGTCGATATTCCGGCCGCGGGCGGCACAGGAGCGCTGCTGGCGCGGATTTTCGGCT
>DAIESR010000481.1 GCA_027346205.1 Beijerinckiaceae bacterium | reverse complement strand
GTCTTGTTGCAGACCGGACGGCTGTTCCTTGGCATGCAAGAAGAAATTTGTTGGCCGGCTTATGCCGATGCCTCCCTTTGGTCTCCAACAATATGTTGCGTTAACCTGAAGTCGATACGTTCCCGACGAGGTCGATCGGCTCATGGCGGAGCTGCCGGGCATTTAGAGAGCCTGAAACTATACCGCTTCGCGGTTTCTGCCGCCGGTGTCTCATGCGTGCCTTGCGATGATTGCATTACCCTTCATTCTCAACACCTTGTTCAATTTCGTCATCGGCTTGCTCGTGGCGAAATTCCTCGGCCCGGCAGAATATGGCCGCTATGCGCTCGCCCTCTCGGTTGGGTCCGTGCTGCAGACATTGGGCCTCGATTGGCTGCGCCTTTCGGCGACGCGCTTCTATTCCGAATCGGATCGGGCGAGCCGGCCGGAAATCCGTGCGACGCTCAATGTGACTTTTGCGGTGATCGCATCCCTCGCGATCGCCGGAGCGATCGGCATCGCCTTCTCCGGCCTGAAGCTGCCGCTGTCTCCGGGGCTCGTCGCGCTGGCGATCGGCACGGCCGTCGCCAACGGCCTGTTCGAATTCTCCGCGGCCCTCGTGCGGGCGCGCTTTCTCGATCGCGCCTATGCCGCGCTGGTGATCAGCAAGACGATCCTGTCGATCGGACTGACAGTCGGAGGCGCTTGGTATTTCGGGTCTGCCACCATGGCACTGGTGGGCCTCGTCTTCAGCGTCGTCGGGTCACTGGTCCTCAGCCATAATGTCCTGGACGACGAGGCGGCGCGCCCGAGCCTCGCTGATACCGGCCTCGTCAAGCGCTATGCCCGCTATGCGCTGCCGATCGTTCTCGCGAATGTTCTCTATCAGGCGGTGCCGATGATCGATCGCGGCCTCGCCTCGCAGGTTCATAATTTTGCCGAGGCAGGCCAGTTCGCTTTGGCCTTCGATATCGGCATCCGCATCGTCGGTGCTATCGGCTCGGCGGTCGATGTGCTCTTGTTCCAGATGGCCGTCTTGGCCGAGAAGACCTTCGGCACCGAGGCCGCGCGGCAGCAGATCTCCCGCAATATGGGGCTCGTGTTCGCCGTCGTCATTCCTGTCGTGGCGGGAAGCTGGCTGATCCTGCCGAGCTTCGAACATCTTTTGGTGCCGGTGAGTTTTCGTGGGCCTTTCGCGCATTATTTCACGCTGATGCTGCCGGCCATGCTCTGTTTCGCGCTGATGAATTTCAGCGTGGGGCCAGCCTTCCAGATCTCGGATCGCACCCTGCCTTTGATCATCGGCGGTCTCGTGGCCTTGATCGCGAACGGGCTTGCGATCCTATGGCTGCCGGCCTCGTCGGACGCTTCGACTTTTGCTCTTGCGCAATCGGTCTCTTCCGGCGCGGCGCTTGCCGTGATGATCCTTTTTCTCTTCACGCTGACGCCGATGTGGCCGAGCCCGCGCGACATTGCCGGCGCACTCGTGTCGGCGGGACTCATGCTCGCGGCCGTCACGCCTTTGCGCGCGATGGCTCCAGGCTTCGTGACCTTGGTGCTGGAGATCGGCGCCGGTGTTTCGATCTATGCGCTAGGCGTCCTGGCGTTCGATGTCGGCCGCTTGCGCAGCCTGCTCGTCCCGAGGCTCCAGGATTGGTCCCTTTGGCGCTCGGCCGCCGGCGTAGTCGCGAGATCGAGAACGCGCGTCGGATGAATCCGGCCGGCCAGGAGATCGGCGATCGCCCGCAAATTGCCGGCAAGCCGTCCCCGCCGGTCGATATAGGGCTCCGGCGCGAGCGATCGGATCGCATTGGCGACGATCCACCCTGGCAGCCATGGACACGGCCCGGCGCCAGCTTATCGAGCCCTTTCCGGCGATATAAAGTGGATTGGCGATTTGCGAATAGCCGAGCTGCAAGCCCGACGAACGTCCGCTCTTCACGCCGAGATGAACGCCGACGCAAAGGCTCGTCTCGACAACGCGGCCGACTTTCGTAAAGCGCGCCGAATAGTCGAGATCCTCGAGCCAACCGTACAGCGGCAGATTTTCATCGCACCGTGCGCCCGGCAGAGCCGCAACGCGGATGATCATATTGCATCCATAGGTCCCCGGCTGATCGATCATATAAGATGCATCGAGCCCGTCGCGCTCGTAGGCGGCGATGAGCGCATCCGCTTCTGCCATCGAAACACCGGCCGATCGGAAACCGTCGGCGAGCAAATGGCCCGAG
>DAIESR010000470.1 GCA_027346205.1 Beijerinckiaceae bacterium | reverse complement strand
GCGAGACTGCGCCAACCATACTTATCCCGGAAAAGTGGGGCGCACTCTTCCGGGATAAGTCCGAAACTGCATTGTTGGCCGATTTAAAGCAAAGTTCGTACCGTTTCGATCCCGAAAAGCTATGCAAACGGCTAGCGGAATGCTCATAGGCGCTTGCCGATGAACGTCATATGCGCGTGATTATGACCGATGTTCTGGTCGATGCGCCTTGCCTCGAATCCCTCAATCGAAAGCAGCCGGAGCATGTCGGGAATGGTGAAAGTGGTGAGCGCGGGCCGTGGGCCGAGGTGCCGATATTTGGTGACGAAAGCCAGGGCGAGCCGGCGCAGAGCGGCGAGGAAAAATCCACCGCGATAGGCGAAATCGAGAAGCGCCAGGCCGTCGGCGACCGTGTCGACATGTGGCGGAAGCACATTGCCGACGAGAATGCGGCCGCCGAGCCTCAATTTCTTGGCAGCGAAGCCAACGAGCGTGCGGCATTCCTCGCGGCTCAAATATTGAAAGATCGAATTGCAGACGACCATGTCGAGAGAGGCATCGGGCAACGCCTTCAGCGCCGCCTCGGACAGCACGATGATCCGTTCCGCATTGGCATAGCGCTGTCTGAGTGATGCTTCGATTTTGGGCGCGCCGTCATAGAGATAGAGCCGGCCGCATTTGGCTGCGAGGAGATCCGCGGCCATTGTGTCGCCGCAGCCATAATCGAGTACGGTGGCGTCGGGCGCCGGCACCAGCGCCGCGACATCCTTGGCGATCGTTTCGAAATGCAAGAGATGGTGGCGCGTGTTGACATAACGCGCAGGTTCGCGGTTCAAGATTTCGCGCCAGCTCATGATGTGCCTCGAGCGGCCACGCACTCAGCTCGGGGGCATCATCGGTCGCCCGATGCGCCGCCGTCAATCATGTTGTCGCCCGTCCCTTTGGCCGGCACCCGCCGCCTATTTGAGAAAAATATAAATATCGACGGAGAGATTGGGATCGTCCGCGCTCTTCAGATCAGTCAAATAGTCTTCAACGAAATAATCCTGCGCCTCGAGGCTCTTTTCATCGAGATAGGCGGTGATGAGATCATAGGTCGAATCGATGTCGGCATAGGGTCCGTGGTGCTGAAATTTGAGCGCCTTGCCCGCCGGCGAGGCCCCGAGCTTGACCTTGTCCGTCAGTTCCGTCTTGCCGGCCGGCTTTTCGGCGAGTGGCAACATGGCCCGGTAGGAAAAGCCGTTGTCGTCGGTCTCGGTGAAGACGGTAAGCGGCCGCCCCGCGGGCTTGAGACCGGCCTTCTCGACCGCCGCCTTGAGTTCTTCCTGCGTAGCCTTGATCGCGGCGAAGGCCTGATCCCATTTCGCCTTGGCACTGAGAATGGCGGTCGGCTTTGCTGCCACCTCCACGGTTTGAGCCGAGGCGTCTTTGGGAATGCCCGGCATGTTTTGCTCGGAATCGCCGGCATCGGGGGATGTCGGGGTCGAGGCGGGCGGTGACGCCGGAGCCGGCGTTGCGGGTGCCGCTGGGCCAGAGGTCGCCGGTGCGGGTGTCGTCTGCGATGTCGGCGCCGACGGTGCCGCGGGTGTCGGGGCAGGCCGATCCTCGGCTCTCGCCGGACCGGCAAGACAGAGGACGAGGCCGAAGAAAATGGTCGATACCAGGCCGGTGACGCCGTGCCGTTCTAAATCCGCAGATGCCATGAGCCGCTCCTCCCTGCCGCCCCGCGCCATTCTTGCCGCGCCGACGTTCCAATCTTACATGTTTTTTCGAGGGCTATGCTCGCCCGGTGGTGTCGTCGCCGTGTTCCAACTCGACCAATTATTGGACAAATTCTTGGCAGCCGAGCGTAATTCTCTATATGAACGCTGACCTGGACATGAACGGAGCCATGATGCACTCTCTCGCGGGCAAGCAAGTCATAAAGATGAACGGTCTCGGCAACGTGATCGTTATTCTCGATTTGCGCGGCTCGCCCAGCTCAGTCGATGCAGCCATGGTACAGGCGATCAACCGGAGCGACAGGCTCGGCTTCGATCAGCTCATGGCGCTGCATGATCCCCTCACGGCTGGAACCTCGGCCTTCGTGCGCATCTATAACAATGACGGCTCGGAGGCCGGCGCCTGCGGCAATGGCACGCGCTGCGTCGCCTGGTATCTGATGCGCGGCATGTCAGGTGAATCGCTGCGGCTCGAAACCGCTGGCGGCGAGCTGCAATGCTGGCGGCGCGGCGAATGGCGGTTCGCCGTCGATATGGGGCAACCACGCGTGGCCTGGCAGCAGATACCGCTGCGCGAGCCGGTACCCGACACCAGCGCCATCACCTTGACGCTCACCCCCGATTTGCCGCCGTTCGTCGCCGCTGCCGTTAATATGGGCAATCCCCATGCGGTGATTTTCGTGGATGACCTCGCCGCCCGCGATCTCGCTGCGATCGGCCCGAGGCTCGAGCATCACCCGCTGTTTCCCGAACGCGCCAATATTTCCTTGGCTGAGGTCGTGGCGCCGGATCATATCGTGGTGAAGGTCTGGGAGCGCGGTGCAGGGATCACACGTGCCTGCGGCTCGGCCGCCTGCGCCGTTCTCGTCGCTGGGGCCAGCAAGGGGCTTTCCGCACGCGCGGCCACGATCAGCCTGCCAGGCGGCGATCTCGCGATCTCCTGGCGCGACGATGATCATGTCGTCATGGAAGGGCCGGTCGAATTCGAATTCGAGGCCATGCTCGATCCGGCGCTCTTCGAGGATGCAACGGCGTGACGCCACGCCCGCAAAATAATTCCGCTGTCGAGGTCGTGAATTTCGGCTGCCGGGTCAATCTCGTCGAAGGCGAAGCGCTGCGCCGCGTGGCGCTGGCGCAGGGGCGCGAAAATCTCGTCATCATCAACAGCTGCGCGGTGACGTCGGAGGCCGCCCGTCAGGCGCGTCAGGCGATCCGGCGGCTGAAGCGCGAGGCGCCGGAACGCGAGATCATCGTCACCGGCTGCGCGGCGCAGATCGATCCCTCCTCTTTCGCCAAAATGCCGGAAGTCGCCTGCGTCCTCGGCAATGCCGAAAAGACGCAAGCGGCCTCTTTCGCCAAAGGGCAAGATTCCCGTATCGCGGTCGGCGATATTTTTGCGCACAAGCATGCCGATCTGCCGTCACTCGAAGGCGTGGAGGACCATAGCCGCGCTTTTCTCGCCGTTCAAACGGGCTGCGATCACCGTTGCAGCTTCTGCATCATTCCCTTCGGCCGTGGCGTCTCGCGCTCCATGCCACAGCCGCAGCTTCTCGAAGCCGCGCAGCGCTGCGTCGATAAGGGCTTTTGCGAGATCGTGCTGACCGGCGTCGATCTCACCTCCTATGGCAAGGATCTGCCCAGCGCGCCGGACCTCGGGCAAATGGTGAAATCGCTCTTGAGATCAGCGCCGAGCCTTGCCCGCCTGCGCCTCTCCTCGATCGATTGCATCGAGGCCGATGCCGATCTCTTCGACGCCATGGCGAACGAGCCGCGCCTGATGCCGCATCTGCATCTCTCGCTGCAATCGGGCGACGACATGATCCTGAAGCGGATGAAAAGACGGCATAGTCGCGCCGACGCCCTGCGCTTTTGCGAAGAGCTGCGCCGGGCGCGGCCCGATATCGTTTTCGGCGCCGATCTCATCGCCGGCTTTCCGACCGAAACGGATGCCATGTTCGAAAACAGCTTGGCCTTGGTCGAGGATTGCGGGCTGACGCATCTCCATGTCTTTCCCTTTTCGCCACGGCCCGGCACGCCAGCGGCGAAAATGCCGCAGCTCGCTCCGGCTGTCGTGAAAGACAGGGCGCGGCGCTTGCGCGAGGCGGGCGCTAGGGCCTTGCGCCGCCATCTCGATGCGCAGATCGGCCGGAGGCTCACGCTTTTGACCGAGCGCGGCGGCATTGCCCGCGCCGAGGATTTCACCAAGGTCCGGATCAAAGGCATCGCGCCGGGCCGCATGATCGAAGCAGAGATCATCGGCCATGAAGATGAGCTGCTGACGGCGGCGCCTTCTTACGCGCCGCGTGACGGGTCGGTGCAAGCCTCGTGGTTGCCCTGGTAAATAGACTGTCGTCACGACTTTGCCGTGCCATGCGCCATATCGAGACGTTTTGGCCAAAGCGAGCACGAAACCGGCACGAATCACTTATCCACAGACCCGATCCCGCGTCCCTGATTTGTTCGGTATTCTGACCGCCTGCTCAATCGGCATCTTCATCGGTTCAGCGATTTCGATCGCCGCGACATCGTGGTAGAGCGCCTTCATCCTCACCTACGGAACAAGCTCATGACCGACAAGCTTCGCCTCATCACACGCGCGCTCCTGTCCGTGTCCGACAAGACGGGACTGATTGAGTTCGCGCGCGAACTCGACCGGCGCGGGATCGCGTTGGTTTCGACCGGCGGCACGAGCAAGGCGCTGGTCGAAGGCGGTCTCGCTGTGGTGGATGTGGCCGATCTCACCGGATTTCCGGAAATGATGGACGGCCGCGTGAAGACCCTGCATCCGAAGGTGCATGGCGGGCTGCTGGCGGTGCGGGAAAATCCGGCGCATGAGGCGGCCATGCTGGCGCATGGAATCACGCCGATCGATCTCCTCGTCGTCAATCTCTATCCCTTCGAGGCGACGATCGCGCGCGGCGCGAGTTTTCCCGATTGCATCGAGAACATTGATGTCGGCGGCCCGGCGATGATCCGTGGCGCGGCCAAGAATTTCGATGCAGTGACCGTCGTCGTCGATGTCGAGGATTATGCCGCGGTGCTCGCCGAATTGGCGGAGCATGAGGGCGCGACACGGTTTTCCTTCAGGAAGGCGCTGGCGCAAAAAGCCTTCGCTCGGACGGCGACCTATGATGCCGTGATTTCGAACTGGTTCGCCGCGGAGATCGGCGAAACGGCCCCCGCCTATCGTGCCTTAGGCGGCAAGAAGATCATGAGCCTGCGCTATGGCGAGAACCCGCATCAGAGCGCGGCCTTCTATGCGAGCGCCGAACAAGGCACCGGCATCACCTCCGCCCGGCAAATGCAGGGCAAGGAGCTTTCCTACAATAATGTCGCCGACACCGACGCGGCCTTCGAACTCGTCGCCGAATTCGATCCTGCCGAAAGCGCCGCCGTCGCAATCATCAAACATGCCAACCCTTGCGGCGTCGCGATGGGTGCGAGCCTCGAGGAAGCCTATCGACTGGCCCTGCGCTGCGATCCGGTTTCCGCCTTCGGCGGCATTATCGCGCTGAACCGGACGCTCGATGCCGCGACGGCGCGGGAGATCGTCAAGGTCTTCACCGAAGTGATCATCGCGCCGGCGGCCGACGAGGAGGCGCTCGCCATCCTCGCAACGAAGCAGAATCTCCGCCTTCTCGTCACCGGCGGCCTGCCCGATCCACGCCGCGCGGGCCTTGTCATCAAGCCGGTCTCCGGCGGCTTTCTCGCGCAGAGCCGCGACAATGCCGTCGTCGACGATATGGACCTGCGCATCGTCAGCAAGAGAGCACCGACCGCGGCAGAACTCGCCGATCTTAAATTTGCCTTCAGAATCGTCAAACATGTCAAATCCAACGCGATCGTCTATGCGAAGGACGGCGCGACCGTGGGCATAGGCGCCGGCCAGATGAGCCGGGTCGATTCGTCCCGTATCGCCGCGCAAAAGGCCACCGAGGCCACACAGGCGGCAGGCCTGTCGGAGAATCTCGCAAAAGGATCGGCCGTGGCGTCGGATGCCTTCTTCCCCTTCGCCGACGGCCTGCTCGCAGCCGCCGAAGCCGGCGCGACGGCAGTGATCCAGCCGGGCGGCTCGATGCGCGACGAGGATGTCATCAAGGCCGCCGACGACGCCGGCCTCGCCATGGTCTTCACCGGCTATCGCCATTTCCGGCATTAGATCACGATGATTTTGGATTGAATCAATCCAAAATCATAAACGTGATCGATTCCTATAACTTAGAGCGGGATAGGCAGATAAGTTTACGCAATCTGCATGAACTTGATTGCGCCGGAAAACCGGTTCCCACTTTTCCTCATCCCGCTCTAAGCGCGGAGCCGGCCTGCTTCGACGCGATGCGTCGGCGCTGAAGAGCGACAGCCGACAACGCGTAGCGGCCCCTAACAAGATCACTTTTTAAACACGCATGTTACGCGCGATCGCGATTCAGGCGCTCGCATCGCGCATCCATGCGGCATACGCTGTGATCCGATAACCACGATGGGATCTCGATTGTATCGAGACGACCCCAACTCGTACCAATTTAATCAATTGGTAGGGTTCTTCCCGTTCCATTTCGAGTCACAGGAAACCCAAAGGAGCGCGATCGACGAGGTCACGAGAGCCGCAAGCGGATTCAGCTCGAGTTCAGTTTCATTATGCACAGTGCCGCTGACGTGGCTCATGTTCAAAGCCTCGGAACCGGATGAAGAAGAATGGAAGCCGGTTTTCATCATCGCGCTGCATGTTCTTCGATCGAGTCATCGTGACCAGGATTGCCGCATCAATGGCTAAGTTGCGCCTCGTTTTGTGGCCATGCTTCAACAAAGGGTGCGCAGACACACAGCCTGCCGCCTCAAAAAATGAAACATGGGAGAAATGAAACGC
This sequence comes from Beijerinckiaceae bacterium, assembly GCA_027346205.1. Lineage (GTDB taxonomy): Bacteria > Pseudomonadota > Alphaproteobacteria > Rhizobiales > Beijerinckiaceae > Methylovirgula. Next base: position 731 of record DAIESR010000470.1, on the reverse strand, counting down.
CGAGGCGAAATGCTCGACGGACGAGGACCGATATAGGGATTGGGATGATGCGTATCAGTGCGACAACCGAAATCGAAGGCGGCAGGATCAGCACCGAGATCGGCAGGATCGAGGCGGCTTCCACCTGGCATGCGGCGCTCAACAGCAGCATCGAAGCGCAATGGCGCGAACATGCGCTGCGGGAGCTGATCCGGCGGGCCGAGGACATTGATGCCGATGCGATCGTCGGTGTCGAATATGAGGTCGATGCCGGACTTCCGATGGATGAAATGGGCGCCGCCTTGCAGCGGGTCCGTGTGACCGGCATCGCCGTCACGCTCGCGGCCTGATCGTCCCGAAGAAAAGCAGAATTCACCGGTGCGTGAACCCTTCTCACACTGGGAGAAGGTGCATCAAGGGGGCATACTCTATATGCCCAAGGCGACAAGCACCGCGCCCGTCGCGATCAGAACGATGCCGAGCCAATTGGTCCCCGTCAGCCTCTCTCCCAGAAAAGCTGTCGCGAAGATCGCGACGAGCACCGTGCTCAATTTGTCGATCGGCGCGACCTGCGCCGCTTCGCCGATCTGCAAAGCGCGGAAATAGCACAGCCAAGAGGCGCCGGTCGCAAGGCCGGACAAAGTCAGAAAAATATAGCTGCGCGGCGAGATCGAGCCCAAGGGCTGCGCCTGCCCGGTCGCGGCGAGAATGCCGCCGACCATGGCGAGTATGACGAGCGTGCGCAGAAAGGT
>DAIESR010000461.1 GCA_027346205.1 Beijerinckiaceae bacterium | reverse complement strand
GCTTCCATGCAATAGAGGAAACGCTCACGCCAATGCATGAAGGGCTGCGAATTGATGTTCTCGTCGTCCTTGGTGAAATCGAGACCACCCTTCAGCGCCTCGTAAACGACGCGGCCGTAGTTACGACCAGAGAGTCCGAGCTTCGGCTTAACCGTCGCGCCGAGCAGCGGCCGCCCGAACTTGTCGAGGCGCTCGCGCTCGACGACAATGCCTGTCGCCGGACCCTGGAACGTCTTCACATAGGCGACCGGCAGCCGCATATCTTCAAGACGCAGAGCCTTCAGCGGCTTGAAGCCGAAGACATTGCCGATGATCGACGCCGAAAGGTTGGCGATCGAGCCCGGCTCGAAGAGATCGAGATCATAGGTGATATAGGCGAAATAGGAGCCGGGCGCATTCGGCACCGGATCGACGCGATAGCATTTGGCGCGATATTTTTCGCAAGCCGTCAAACGATCGGTCCAAACGACGGTCCAGGTCGCGGTCGACGATTCGCCGGCCACCGCTGCCGAAGCTTCGATCGGATCGACGCCGTCCTGCGGCGTCACACGGAACACGGAAATGATATCCGTGTCCTTCGGAACATAATCGGGCTCCCAATAGCCCATGTTCCGATATTCCATGACACCGGCCGAATAGCGGCTGCGCTTTTCACCGGCCGCCGCCGAAGCCTTCTTGTCAATTGCATTCATCTGATCAACTCCTTTGGTCATTCTGCGGCGTTTTTGGTTTCGCTACGCGGATCAAGCGTGCCCGATGCGTAGCGCTTGGCCATTGCCGACATGGACAGCACTTTGATCTTCGATGCCTGTCCTGCCGTACCAAATTGCTCGAAACGCAAGCGACAGAGGTCCCGCATGCGATCCATCGCCGGCTTCAAGAACTTACGCGGATCGAATTCGTCCGGTTTTGTTGTGGCGACGCGGCGGAACTCCGCCGTCATTGCCAGACGGCAATCCGTGTCGATGTTTACCTTGCGGACGCCATGCTTGATCCCGCGTGCGATTTCCTCGTCCGGAACGCCGAAGGTCTGCCGCATCGCGCCGCCATACTTATTGAAATCGTCCTGCAGATCCTGCGGTACCGAAGACGAGCCATGCATGACCAGATGGATGTTCGGCAGCTTGGCATGGATCGCCTCGAGGACACTCATCGAGAGGATTTCGCCATCCGGCTTGCGGGTGAACTTATAGGCGCCGTGGGACGTGCCCATTGCGATGGCCAAGGCATCGACCTTGGTCCGCATCACGAAATCGACCGCCTGATCGGGATCGGTGAGGAGCTGATCGAGGGAGAGCTGGCCTTCCGCGCCATGCCCATCCTCTTTCTCGCCGCAGCCATGTTCCAGCGAGCCGAGCACACCGAGCTCGCCTTCGACGGAAGCACCGACCGCATGCGCCGCTTCCACCACCTTGCTGGTGATGTCGACATTATATTGATAGCTCGACGGCGTCTTCGCGTCGGCCTCGAGCGATCCATCCATCATCACCGAGGTGAAGCCATGCTGGATCGCGGTGAGGCAGGTTGCTTCATTATTGCCGTGGTCCTGATGCAGACAGATCGGGATCTGCGGGTAGGTCTCAACCAGCGCCTCGATCATTTTGGCGAGCATAAGATCGCCGGCATAAGAGCGCGCACCGCGGCTCGCCTGAATGATCACAGGCGCATCGACCGCAGCCGCTGCTTCGACGATCGCTATGCCTTGTTCCATATTGTTGATATTGAACGCCGGAACGCCATAATCATGCTCGGCGGCATGATCGAGAAGCTGGCGCAGAGTGATGCGTGCCATCCTTGTCTCCGTCACTGAAGCTTGGTGAATTGGAGACGCGCCTGCGCCTCCGCCACAATGGCATCGGTGGTAATACCGAAGGTGCGATAAAGCTCGCCCGCCGGTGCACTCGCGCCGAAAGAAGTCATGCCGATGAAGCCATCCTGCGGGCGCAGAAGACTGTCGAAACCCTGGCGCAGCCCTGCTTCCACACCGATACGCGGCGCCTCGCCCAGCACTTGCGCGCGATAGGCCGCGCTCTGCTCGGCGAAGAGTTCGAAACAGGGAACGGAAACGACAGCAGCTTTGATGCCCGCCGCAGCGAGACGCTCGGCGGCCTCGACCACCAGCCCGACCTCGGAACCCGTCGCGAGAAGCGTTACGTCGCGCACGCCTTCGACATCGCGCAAAACATAGGCACCCTTGGCTGACAGATTTTCAGCCAAATGCGTGCGCCGCACGATCGGCAGATTCTGCCGCGAGAGGCACAGCGCGGATGGCGCCGTCTTCATCTTCAACGCCAGCTCCCACGCCTCCGCGGTCTCGACCGCATCGGCAGGACGGAACACATAGAGATTGGGAATCACCCGCAAGGCTGCAAAATGCTCGACCGGCTGATGTGTCGGACCGTCTTCACCGAGACCGATCGAATCATGGGTGTACACGTGGATCGCCCGCTGGCCCATCAGAGCACCGAGGCGGATCGCCGGGCGCGCATAATCGGAAAAGACCAGAAAGGTCCCGCCATAAGGGATGAACCCGCCATGCAGGGCGATGCCATTCAGCGCCGCGGTCATTCCAAATTCGCGAATGCCGAAATGGATATAGCGGCCGGAGAAATCCGCTGCCGTCACCGACTGCATCTCCACAGCCTTGGTGAGGTTCGAATGCGTGAGATCCGCCGAGCCGCCGACGAGATTATTCTGCGCCTTAGCCAGCACATCGAGCAGCTTCTGCGAAGAGGTGCGCGAAGCTTGCGCGGCACCGCCTTCGCTCGCGGCCTTTTTAAAGGCCTCGATCGCCGCGTCGACAGCCGGCGTCACCGCGCCGGAAAGATCCGCCTCGAAATGCGTTTTACGCTCCGTCGACACAGCCGCCCAGCGCTCGCGCCAAGCAGCATGCGAGACAGCCGCCTTCTCACCGACCTTGTGCCAAGCGGTCGCGATCGGCTCAGGGATCTCGAAAGGCGCTGCCGTCCAGCCGAGCTTTTCGCGCGCGCCTTCGATTTCCTTTGCGCCGAGCGCCGCACCATGGACGCCCGCAGTACCGGCCTTCGTCGGGGCGCCAAATCCGATCACCGTCTTGCAGGCGATCAATGTGGGATGATCGGAAGTTTGTGCCTGCTCGAGCGCCGCGGCGATAGCCTCTGGATCATGGCCGTCGACACTCGCGACGTTCCAGCCAGCCGCTTGGAAACGAGCCAGCTGGTCGACGGAATCGGCGAGCGAAATCGCGCCATCGATCGTGATCCCATTATCGTCCCAGAGCGCGATGAGCTTCGAAAGCCGCAAATGGCCGGCGAGCGCAATCGCCTCATGGCTGATGCCTTCCATGAGGCACCCATCGCCAACGATGACATAGGTGCGATGATCGACGAGTTCGGCGCCATGGCGGGCAGCCATCATGCGTTCTGCGAGCGCCATGCCGACGGCCATCGCAAGGCCCTGGCCCAGCGGCCCGGTCGTGGTCTCCACGCCGAGCGTATGGCCATATTCCGGATGACCCGGGGTCTTCGAGCCGAGCTGGCGAAAGCGCTGCAACTCCTCGCGCGTCATCTCAGGATAGCCGAGAAGATGCAAAAGCGCATAAAGCAGCATTGAGCCATGGCCGGCCGACAGCACGAAACGGTCCCGGTCGGGCCAAGCCGGATCGGCCGGATCAAATTTGAGAAAACGCGAGAACAGCACAGTGGCGACATCAGCCATGCCCATAGGCATGCCCGGATGGCCAGAATTCGCCTTTTCGACAGCATCCATCGCAAGGGCACGGATGGCATTGGCCATATCTCGGACCATGTTGCTGTCGTTCATACCCTGCTGCACTTTCGTCAGCATGTTCATCAAGCCTACTCCTTCAAGCCGCCGCTTTCGCCCGGCCCGTCTTCACTTGACTTATCTTCATCGAGCGTGCCGGCATTCGGCGCGATCGCACTCGCGCGTTCTCATTTCGAGCGCCGCGCGCGTTCGGCGATTTGTAGAATGAACGGCGTCAAGATGAGTTGCATTCCGAGATCGAGCTTGCTGCCCGGAATAACGATTGAATTCGCCCGCGACATGAAACTGTCGGAAATCATCGACAATAGATAAGGGAAATCGATCCCCGCTGGACGACGGAAGCGGATGATCACCATCGATTCATCCGCTGTCGGAATCCATCGCGCGGTGAACGGATTCGACGTATCGACCGTCGGCACGCGCTGGAAATTGATATCGGTCTCAACGAATTGCGGACAGATGTAATGGACGTAATCCGGCATGCGCCGCAGGATCGTGTCCATCACCGCTTCCGTGGAATAGCCACGCTCTGCCTTGTCGCGATGGATCTTCTGGACCCATTCGAGATTGATGATCGGCACGACACCGATCTTGAGATCGGCATAGCGAGCGATATTCACTCCTTCGCTCACAAGCGCGCCATGCAATCCTTCATAGAACAGAAGCTCGCTGCCTTCGGGCAATGACTGCCAGGACGTGAAGGTACCAGGCGGCGCGCCATAGAGCGCCGCCTCTTCCGCGTCATGCACATAATGACGCGTCTTGGCGAGGCCTGTTTCGCCATAAGTGCGAAACACCGCCTCAAGCTCTTCGAGAAGATTGGCAGCCGGGCCGAAATGGCTGAAATGATTGTTGCCGCGTTCGCCCTCCTCCTGCATCACACGACGCATGTCGCCGCGATCATAGCGATGGAAGGCATCGCCCTCGATATAGGCGGCATTCACCCCCTCGCGCCGAAATATCTGCTCGAAGGTCCGCTTGACGGACGTGGTGCCGGCTCCCGACGAGCCGGTCACGGAAATAACCGGATGCTTCACCGACATGGCTGCCCTCCGATTACTTACGCATCAAGCCGCGCTGGCCGAACAACGGCGAGCGCTCGGCCGAGAACTGCGGATCTGTGTGATAGCGCGTGACGAGATTGACGGTATGCGCGGAGCCGAAAATGAGCGGCGTGCGGGCGTGAACATCCGCCGGCACGATCGAAAGGATCGACCGCACGCTGTCGGTCGCCACACCACCGGCATATTCGACAATGAGCGCGATGGGACTTGCTTCGTAAAGCAGACGTAACCGGCCAGCGCTATAGCCGGCACGCATATCGCCCGGATAGAGAAACACACCGCCACGGTTCAAGATGCGATAGGTATCGGCGACAAGCGAGGCGATCCAGCGCATATTGTGATTGCGCTGCAACGGGCCTTCCAAGCCCTTCACGCAATCGTCGATGAAGGCCTTGATGGACGGACCCCAATGCCGATAATTCGAGGAATTAATCGCATATTCGTTCGAATCCGTCGGGATCTGCGTGTCCGCGATCGCCTCGAGGAAACGGCCCGTGCGCCGATCGAGGATGAAGATCCGCGTCTTTCCGGCGAGAGCGAGAACGAGCGCCGTCTGCGGTCCATAGATGAAGAATCCTGCCGCCAATTGGGCAAGGCCCGGCTGCAGGAAATGCGCCTTGGGATCGGCCGCCCCGGGCACGGTGGCCCCGCTGCCGACCGCCATCGTGGCCACGGGGACCGGGTTCCAGGACGCCGAGAGCGCCAGCACGCTCGCCTACGCCGAGCGGTTCCCCATCCTCCTCACCACCCCGTCGTCGCTGTCGTCCCAGGCGGCCGGCGCCCTGCGGTCACTCGGCATCGAGCAGGTCATCGTGATGGGCGGCCAGTTCGCCGTCTCGAACGGCGTCGTCTCCTCCCTTGAGGGGATGGGCCTGTCGGTCCTGCGCATCGCCGGCCAGACATTCTCGGGCACCTCCACCGAGCTCGCCTCCTTCGAGA
>DAIESR010000441.1 GCA_027346205.1 Beijerinckiaceae bacterium | reverse complement strand
ATTTCGGCGGAAGCGTAGCTGGTGACTTCCATACCGACACAGACTTCGCAGATCGAAGGGGTGCTCCAACCCATGATTGTCTCCTTGCTTATCGGCGCTTCCCCCATAGCTGGGGCGGCGCATTTTATTTTGTCCCGCTTCTATTCGAGCAAGCTGATCCTAGCTGGAATGCCGGAGAAGTGGTCAGGCGAGTGAAAGAATAATGTAAGATATCTGTAAGAAGCGGCGCGCTGATGGCAGATAGGCCGGAAGCTTTGCGCCCTGCCCGCTCTCCTGTATCCTTTCGAAAAAGGATGACAGGGAGATGAGCAACGTTTTCGCCATGCGGCGTGTATTCGGCCTCGGCGGCATGGACCGACGGGAGGGTTGGCACGCAGTTGCGTGGTTCGCCATTCTCCTCGCTTTGCCTTTGGTCGTCTTCGGCATTTTCGCCGCGCTGCTGATCAATGCCGATTATGCCGTCACGCGGACCCATGAGCTTGCAACCGCAACAGACGAGATCGCCAGGCTCGATCTCGTCATGCGCCATGCGATCGAAAAACGAGCCGATGCAACAATCGCCGATGCGCGCGCGGCCTTGCGCAACGACAAGGACTCAGTCGGAAGTTTGCGGCTGACGAGCTATACGAATGAAGCGCGGTTCGTGCTCGTGTACCGCGCCGATCAGCGGATCTTTCCTCCCGTCTCGGGCGCCACTCGCTCCGAACAGGAGATGCTGCAGAGATTTGCCGCGCCCATGGCCGCCGCGCGTTCGGAACTGATGATGCGCTCGCCACAGAAATCGAGCGTAACAGGGTTTTGGACCGCGGACAGTCTCGGCCTGTCCTTCATCCGATGCCTGCGCACACCCGACACATTCGGCATTTGCGTCGTCTACGACGAAAGCGCGCTCGATCCCGTGCTCGAGGTCGCTCTCAATGCAGCGACTGCGAAGCTTGCCGGATGGTCTCTGACTTTGCGCGATCCGGCCGGCCGCGCCATTTGGAGCCATGGCAAGTCGACGACGAGCACTTCGGCCATTTCAGGGCTCGCCGGCTCCATGGGCGGCTGGCATATGGAGGCCACGCCGCCGCCCGGCAAGCATTGGGGATTCCTGCCGCTGACGGCAATCATCGTGCCGTTGATCGGCTCCTGGCTCTTCGTCGTCTGGCATATGCACCGGAGCCAGAGAGCACGCCTGCGCGAAAGCAATTTTCGCAGCGAGATGACAGCCAAGCTGTCGCATGATCTGCGTACGCCCATTGCGAATTTGCGCCTTTATGCCGATCTGACGGCGCGCCGCGCGGACGATGGCGCGGCCGTGCGCCGCTATTGCGAAATTCTCAGCGCCGAAGTCGAGCGGCTGGCCCTGCTCGCCGACAATACGGTCGTCTATGGCAGAGGCGCCGTGCCAAAGCCCTTGCGGCTCGACGAGGCGATTCCCGACAGCGTGCTCGACGCGACAATCGAAAGATACGAGACTCTCTTCGCTGCGGCGGGCTCGACGATCGAAGTGACTCATCATGCGCCGAACCGCTGCCGTTTCGATCGCATGGGCTTCGAACGCATATTGATCAATCTGCTCGACAATGCCTGCAAATATGCGCCCGGCCGCATCAAGGTCACGACGCACCAGGACGCCAACAGCCTGTCTCTCAGCGTGCGCGACTTTGGCAATGGCTTCGACGAGGCTTTCAAGGCGAAGCTCACCGAGCCGCACGAAGCCGGCTCGACGCGGGACGGCTATGGCCTCGGCCTCTCCGTCGTGCGCGACCTCGCCGAAGTGAACGGCGGCATGATCTCAGTCGAAAATCTCAATCCCGGCGCCCGCGTGACCGTCTCGATGACGACCAGCGCGACGACCCGACCAGCGGAGGCAAAATGTCCATCCTGATCGCCGAGGACGATCCGCATCTGCGCAGCGGCATTGTCGACCTGCTCACTCTGGAAGGCTTTCCCTGTCAGGTCGCCGAGGACGGCGCCAAGGCGCTCGCTCTGTTTCGGCAGTCGAAGCCCGATCTCTGCGTCTTCGACGTGATGATGCCGGCCATGGACGGGCTCACCCTCTGCCGCGAAGTCAGGCGGATCGATCCGCTCGTGCCGATCCTGCTCCTGTCGGCGCGCGGCGAGGAGACGGACCGCGTCCGCGGCCTCGATGTCGGCGCCGACGATTATATGGCGAAGCCTTTCGGCGCACGCGAGCTCATCGCACGGGTCAAGGCGGCTTTGCGGCGGGCCAAGGCACAAGAAAGCAAAACGCAAGAGAGCAAAGTACAGGAGACGCAAGCGGCAGCTGACGCGGCCAAGCCCGACCCATGCGCACGGGTGCAGATGGGGGATCTCGACATCGATCCAAAAGCCATGCGCGCCTTTCGCGGCAACACCAAGATCGACCTGACCTCGCGCGAGGTCGCCATCCTGATGACGCTTTACGAAAGGCGCGGACAGGCCGTTTCGCGCGACGAATTGTTCGACCTCTGCTGGGGCCGCGGCTTCATGCCCAATAGCCGCGCGCTCGACCAATATGTCTCGGCGCTGCGCAAGAAGATCGAACTCGACCCGGCCAATCCGCAAATCATCCGAACCGTTCACGGCGTCGGCTATCGGCATGAGGCGGAGGGATAGAGCATCGTGCGAAAAAGTGGGCACCGGTTTTTCGCAACAAACGATGCGATTTTAAAAACCCAGAGCATGTTCCGGAGAAGAGGCAGACTTTTCGGATAGCATCGTGCGAAAGAAATGCCCCTCCGCCTGCGCTGCCCGATCGCATTGTCCTGCGCTGCAACGTCCGCTATAGTTATATCTAGATTTATATAGCTTGCGCGACGCTGCCACCACGGGTCGGCGCATTCGGCATTTCGGAAGGCACAGAATGAAACCGGCATCGGAGTCCGTCGATCCAGAAGATGCGATCATGACCTGCGTTCGCAGCTTTTACGGCGCGGCGCAGCAAGATCAGGTTCTTGGACCCATTTTCGCCTCCACCGTCCATGATTGGGAGGTCCATTATCGGATCGTCGCCGATTTCTGGTCCCGCGCTCTCCTCGGCACTGAGCGCTATAAGGGACATCCCTTCCCGCTTCATACGAAGCTGCCGATCGAACCCGAGCATTTCGACCGCTGGCTCGCGCTCTTCACTCTTGCGACCGAGACCCATCTGCCGCCCGAGCTGGCCGAAAAGGCCATGGCCAAGGCCCGCCATATGGCGGAAAGTTTTAAAGCCGGCATGTTCCCTTTCGCCGATGCGCAAGGCCGACCGTCGCGCCTGCCGGCGTGAAAATTAGCTCCACTTCAGTAGGCACTCTTTCGTTCAACGCAAGGCCATTTCTGGATCACCCGATCGACGCCTTCGGAAAAGCTTCTATTTGGGGGAGAAAATTGTTGG
>DAIESR010000283.1 GCA_027346205.1 Beijerinckiaceae bacterium | reverse complement strand
ATCTCCCTGTCATCGACCAAAACTTACGCTGATGATGGCAAATGTGTAGCGCTTCGTAGCCGTGTGCTTCACACGCGCACAACCCCGAACTTTTCGAGATTGGGCCTGTTAGGTTCATCATGCTAAAGACAAGAGAAGTCGGAATGCGTCTTCTTTCAACACTTGCAGGGAGCGCATCGACCGCAAGTTCGCTATTTTCGGTGGCGGTCGCAGCACCGATCGCCGACCAGGCTGCGATGCACCAAGCCACGGCTGATTTCGCACTGGTCCAAAAGACCCGATTCTTCTGAGACGGCCACCGCCACCAGGACCGTGAAACCTGGTCCGCTGCAGGCGGATCGCCCTTTGCCGAGAGGCGGGAGATTAATGTGCTGCCGTCTCTGATTTGCAGATACGGCAATACAGCTACGCTTGCGCCCATGAGCCCAATGCGGCACCGTCCGTCATATTCCCACGGCGCGCTGGCAGGCAGAACCGCTGCTTCCGGCTTCGTGGGCGTTTCAAAGCCATGATCCATGGAGCAAACATGACACCCGTGCAGATCGAAGCGGTAAAGACGTCATTCGCGCACATCCGCCCGATTGCCGATCAGGCCGGCATTTTGTTCTATGATCGATTATTTGAGGTCGCCCCCGAGCTGCGGCCCTTGTTCAAGGGCGATATCCGCGACCAAAGCCGGAAGCTCATGACCATGCTTGGTACCGTTGTCGACGGACTCGATGATATCGACGATATGATCCCGGCGATCGAGGCACTCGGTCGCCGCCATCGCGACTATCAAATCAACGACGCGGATTACGCGACCGTTGGACAAGCCCTGCTCTGGACCTTGGAACAGGGGCTTGGCGATGCCTTCACGCCGGAGGTGCGCGAGGCATGGACGGCCGCCTATGCTCTCGTGGCAACGACCATGCAAAAGGCCGCAAGCAAATCCGACAGCAGCGGTCCGCTCGCCAGCTGACGCCATCCTCTAAAATCTTTGCAAATGCCTACAATTATCGAAAAATTGCAGTGGACGCACGGCGCCGGCAAGGTTTCGTTAATTTTGCGAGCATCGAATGAACGACTCGGGCTCCAGAACATGTTCCGGAACATGCTCTGGAGGTTCGCTGGCACGGACCTTTCCGCGATCCGCGAAAAGCTGGCATGGCGAGCCCTTTGGAGACCTTGTCGATGACCCAAAATCCAGACGAAAGATGCGATGTCTCGCCGAATTTCCTGAAACAGCTCGCAGGCTATGGCCTCACCACTGCGGAAATTCTCTATCATATGCCGGATCATCCCGGGCTCCTGCAAACCTTCGTCTGGCAGGATTATGACATAGCGCCCAAGTTTCCCTGCCTGATCCGGTTCCTGACCTTTTGGCGCAAGGACCTGGAAGGGCCTTTGCATAGCGTGCGGATCGGTCATTCGAAATTGTTGAAGCCCGCCGAATTGGCGATCAGAGCCGAATTCCAGCTGCATTGAGGGCAAGAGCGGCACCTGTCCGATAGAATCGGAGCAGGTGCTCATGCACTTTATTCTCGCATCAGATTCCGTCCGCAGCCGGTTCCCGCAGGTGGGAACCGGCTGCGGGTCCGATGCGCGCTCAGGCGTTCGAGCGGAGGGCCGACGAGGTTTCAGCCGCGGCCTCGGCATATTTTTGATCGATCTCGGTGACGGTAAGCGGCTCGGAGAAGAGAAAGCCCTGCAATTCATCACAGCCGAGTTCTTGCAGAAAATGCGCTTGCTCGATCGTCTCTATGCCTTCGGCCGTGACCGTCAAACCGAGCGCGCGGCCAAGGCACACAATTGAACTAATGATAATGGCGCTTTCGCCCTTCGGCTCCATCGATTCGAGGAACGACCGATCGATCTTGATCTTGTCAAAGGCGAAGCGGCGCAAATAGATAAGGCTCGAATAGCCGGTTCCGAAATCGTCGAGCGCCATGCAGACGCCCATCGCACGCAGCTCGATGATCGAACGCTCCGCCAGATCTGCGTCGGAAATAATGACGCCTTCGGTGAGTTCGAGCTCGAGGCATTGTGGGATCATACCGGTCTCGGCAAGAATAGCCTCGACGGTGGCAACGAATTCTTTCTGCCGGAACTGGATCGGCGAGACATTGACGGCGACGCGCAAGCCCGGCCAGCGCTTGGCATCGAGACAGGCGCGGCGCAATACCCATTCACCCAGGGAGACGATGAGCCCGCGCTCTTCGGCAAGGCTGACGAAATGCTCGGCAGACAGCAAGCCCCGGGTCGGGTGCCGCCAACGCACCAGCGCTTCGACGCCAAGCATTTTCGTGCCGCAAACGGACATGATGGGCTGGTAGAGAAGCACCAGCCCATCGTTTTCAATGGCGGTGCGAAGATCATCTTCCGCATTTTGCGCGAGACGCAGCTCCTCGCCATTCTTCGCTTCGTAAAAAGCAAAGCGATTGCGGCCGTCATGCTTGGCCCGATAGAGCGCAAGATCGGCGAGACGCAACAGGCGCGCGCGCTCGCTGCCGTTTTGCGGATAGAGCGCAATGCCAATCGATAAGCCGCAGAAGAACTGCTGCCCGACGAGATCGAACGGGGTGCTCATGGCATCGAGGATGCGATAAGCGAGCTTGGCGCTATCC
>DAIESR010000407.1 GCA_027346205.1 Beijerinckiaceae bacterium | reverse complement strand
GTCGGGCTCGGCGCCTTCGTGCCGCCAGTCGAGCGGCGCGGCCTCGTCCTCATCGATCCGCCCTTCGAAGCGAAGGATGAATTCGCCCGCATCGTCGCGGGGCTGGACGTCGCGCTGCGGAAATGGCCGACCGGCACTTATATGATCTGGTTCCCGATCAAGGATCGTGCTGCCGTGGCGCGCTTCTATCAAGACATGGGCGATGCCATCGCCAAGGCTGGCGTGAGAGACGCGCTGCGGCTGGAACTCTGGGTCGATGAGGTCGATCCGGCGCAGCCGCTTGTTGCGAACGGGCTCGTGATCGTCAATCCGCCCCATGTGCTCGAAGCTCAGGCGCGGCTGATTATGCGACATCTTGCGCATGTCATGGGCGTGGCGGGTAAGGCCGGTCATGCGGTTGCCCGCCTCTGACGATTGGTACATCCCCCCGGTCTCGGCTGTAACGGCTCGCGACAATGGCGTCATTTGGCGTTAAGACTCGCGCCGCGCCGGATCGGGCTCGCGGGGCCGGCGCAAATGTTTTCAGCTTCGGGGTTCGTCTATCATGATGATTTTGCGTTCGTCGCTGCCTTCGCCTTTCGGGCGGAAGGTCAAGATCGCCGCGTCCATGACCGGCTTGAAGGACAAGATGGAAGTCGTGCTCGCTGATACCAACGATCCGGCAGATGCACTGCGGGTGCAAAATCCGCTCGGCAAGATTCCGGTGCTCGTCCTCGAGGATGGAAGGACGCTCTATGACAGCCGAGTTATCGTCGAATATTTTGATTGGCTCGCGGGCGGCAATGTCCTGATTCCGGCCGAACCCGAGGTGCGCTTTGCATGTTTGACGAAGGCCGCTCTGGCCGACGGCATCCTCGACGCGGCGATCCTTCAAATCTATGAAGAGCGTTTTCGCGCGCCTGAGCATAGGGAGCCGAAATGGATCGATTATCAGGCTGATAAAGTCGCGCGGGCTTTGGCGGTCTGCGAAGCGGCGCCGCCGACCGGCCGGCGCGATGTCGCCCATATCGGTCTTGCCTGCGCACTCGGCTATCTCGATCTGCGCTTCGGCGGCAAATGGCGCGAAAGCTATAAGTCTCTCGTCGCTTGGCTGGATGCTTTCGAAGCGGAGATCCCGGCTTTTGCGGCGACACGCTTCGTGCCCTGAGCTGTCTCGTCACGCGAAAACGGCCCGAAACGGGATTTCGGGCCGTTGCTTCCGAGCGGGAGACGCGTTCGTTCAGAAATGATAATTGACGCCCGCGCGCACGGTCGAGAAGCGGACTCCGGAGTTCAGGGCGTCGCGCGTGCCGCTGAAATAGCCGGCCGAACCATAGTCATTGTACAGATATTCGCCCTTGATCGAGATCCGGTCGGTGACGGCGAATTCCAGGCCTGTGCCGATGACGAAGCCGTTCAGATAGGCCGATTGGCTCGCGAAAATATTGGGCGCTGCGGCGACATCGGTCACGCTGCCCTTGAGCGCCGCGCCCGCATAGCCGGCGGTGACATAGACGAGCGCGCGATTGAGCGCATAGCCGAAGCGGGCGCGAAGGCTGCCGGCGCAGGTGACATTGCCCGTGCCCCAGACATTCGGAGCCGGATTGCGGCTGCCGTTGACGCTGCCGAAATCGAGATCGGCTTCGACACCTGCGACAAGCGGGCCAGATTGGTAATTATAGCCGGCCGTGATGCCATAGAGACCGCCAACCGCATTGCCGAAAAAGGGGCCTCCGGCCTGCGAAAACCGGCCGAAATTGAACCCCGCATTGGCGCCGACATAGAAGCCGGTCCAGGTGAAAAGCGGAGGCCCTGGATAGAAGGGGGCCGGCCCGCCGCCCATCGGCAGATCCGCTGCGGAAGCAGAGCAAAGCGCCAGCACCGACAGCGCCGCGCCGGCGAGATAGGCCGAGAGACTCCGTTTCATGAACATACCTCTTCGTGTTTTTGTCGCTTCGAAGATGGTTTAGACTCTACTGGTTACTTAGAAATTAAATAAAATAATCATCAAATATAATTGTATATTAATAATATTTCATTTACTATGAAAATGTTTCGGCATTAAATATGTATAGTTAATATAAAATAAAATAAAAAATATTACTAACCATGATTGTTAAGCTTGGTGGCTTGCCGTGGTTAAGGCTTTGCAAACCGATTTTGCTTGCATGGCCTCAGGTGCCTCTGCGCGCGTGCACTATGGTTTCCTCGGCTCTGTTTCAAAAAATAGAGCATGTCCTCAATCTGAAAAGTCGATCAACTTTTCCGGGACATGCTGTAGAAATTGCTTAAAGCTGCCGCGGAGATGACAACCAAGGCGGGTGCTTGAATGATGCGGAAAGTGGCGCTTGTCACAGGAGCGGCGCGGCGGATCGGTCTTGCGATCGCGGAGCGTCTTGGCGCGAGCGGCTATAGTGTCGTGATCCACACCAGTCAGGGCTCGCTGCCCGATGCCAAGGCCGCTGTCGAACGGTTGGCTGGGCAGGGCTTTGCCGCATCCGTCGTCGTCGGCGATCTTCTCGATCCAGTCGTGCCGGGCCATATTATTGCGGAGGCGGGCCGCGCGTTCGGGCCGCTGAGCCTTCTCGTCAATAATGCGGCGCTCTTCGCGCAAGACAGCGCCTTCGCCATCGATGTCGGGCTTTGGGATCAGCATTTCGCCGTCAATTTGCGGGCGCCATTGCTGCTCGCCCAGCATTTCGTGAGGCAGGTGCCGGAGGGCAGCGAAGCGGCGATCGTCGACATCATCGATCAGAGGGTGCTGAAGTCGACGCCGCAATACTTCTCCTACAGCCTGACCAAATCGGCGCTTTGGGCAGCCACACGCTCGATGGCGCAGGCGTTCGCGCCGCTCAATATCCGCGTCAATGGCGTTGGGCCAGGCCCGGTTCTCCCGAATATGCCGCAAGGCGAGGCGGGATTTGCAGCTGAGGTGGCCGGCCTGCCACTGAAACATGCGGTGACGCCGGATGAGATCGCGGAGGCGGTTGTCTATCTCGCCGAAGCCCGCAGCGTGACCGGCCAGATGATCGCTGTCGACGCGGGTCAGCATCTCGCCTGGGAAACGCCTGACGTCGTTGCCGGAGGAGCTTAAGCTTTGGGCACGTGCTAATCCGCGCTGGGAAGGCGGCGGATGGTGAATTCTATGCGGCCATCGTCGAGCTCACGCCAGAATTCGATCTCCGTCATATAGGCGGCTTTGGGAAATTTGGTGAACCATTCGCGGGCTTTGTCGCGCGCTTCGCTACGCGGGAGCGTAAAGGTTTCCCGCCGCCAGCTCCCACGCTGCGGAAGGCCTGATTCTGTGCGTTTGGCGGCTCGCTCGCCGAGACGGCGGGCGATGTCGGATGGCATTTTGCGTTCTGCGCTCATGACGCAACTCCGAAGAACGCGATGGCATGGACGATAGAGCAGAACCCGGCCGTGCGGAAGCGCGAAGCGGGCTCCGCCGGCACAATGGGCTCGGGCGCGTCAGCCCATGCGATGCTGAGCTGTGGCTTCAAACTTGCTTCCCCGCTATCTCAGCCTTAGACGGATGCACGTGCGCGTGCCCAACGAGATCCAGGGGTGTCCCTCATGTATGAAAAAGCTTGCGATCTTTCCGAACTGATCGAAGGCAAATATGACGTCGCGGTCGTAAAGCGCACATTGATGCTGATCATTTGGCCGGAAGGTGGCCAGCCGCGCGCCTTCCAGGGCATGTGTCCGCATGCAAAAGAGCCGCTCGCCGATGCTCGTTTCGACGGCACGAACCTCGAATGCCATCATCACGATTGGCAGTTTGACGGGACGACTGGCAAGTGCATCAAGGGCAAGCCGTGCCAGCTCTCCGAATATCCGCTCAAGATCGAAGACGGCGCCGTGATGATCGATGTCGACGGGATCGAACCCATGTATCTCGACGGCCCGCCCCCGAAGATGGGCATGCAGCGGTAAGCTCGCGACCGTTTCGTCCATCATGATGCGGCCGGCACCG
>DAIESR010000388.1 GCA_027346205.1 Beijerinckiaceae bacterium | reverse complement strand
CGGCAAGACGAGATCATGCACGAAAACCCGGTCCGTCTCAGCCTTGCTCGGCGGCTCGACGGAATAGCCGCGCGCCGCGAGAAGGCGCAGATCGACTTTGAACTCCTCGCTGTACTCTTTCGCGGCGTGTTCACGCGGGATGAGATCGCGCAGCAGCTTAACATGCTCCGCGTCGAGTCGCGCTCTGCGATCTCGGTCCAGGCACAAAGCACCACGAAAGCCGAGAAAGCTCGGTTCGAGAGGGAGGAGACGGGCGACATCCGGCGGCTCGAGCGCGCCGGCAAGACCCGCCGAGAGCTTCAAATCGCGGCAGGCATCGACAAACTGCTTCAGCGCGGCGATATCCATGTGATCGATGAGCCGGCCTTCGCCCTTCACCGCCGTATCGAGCATGATGCCATTAAATCCGGTCAGCGAAAAGCGGCAAAAGCGAAATGTCAGGCACCTTATCGGCGAAGAGAACGGCGATGAGCTTCACGCGGCTCGCCAGCGGCCGCAAGGCATCGATACATGCGGCTGGAGCATTGCGCGGAAAGAAACCAATCTTCACATAATCGACGCCGGTTGCCGCGAGCGCTGCGACGGCATCGTGCAAAACCGCTGGCACCATCTCCAAATTGCCGGCAACCGCGCTCACGGACCGACGGCCGGCGGTCGCAGCAACAATGTCGCGGATTACGGCGATCGGCAAGGCGCCCAGCGGTCCCTGCCAAGGATCCTTGAGATCGATAATATCGGCGCCTTCAACGATCGCGATCTCGGCTTCCGCGACATCGGTGACGCTTGCGAGCATGAGGGTCATTGCACACCAAAAGCTTCTGCGATGGGGCAGCGGGTGATCAGACAATCGAGCATTCGCCACCGGCAGCCGTCCGCGTGAATACCTATATTCATACGGATTGGCGCGCGCCGTTTCAGCTTCCGCTCACGGAAGAGCGCATCATCGGCCGTGCGGCACAGGCTCCATCTCAGCCCAACCGGAACGGCCGAAAACGCAACGAAAAACACGCGAAGGATTGGAATGGAGCGCTTCATCTGACAATTATAAAGGGTAGGCTTCAAAGGGCAATGGCGACACCTTGGCGATTGCATTCATAATGGGCGCATAATCCCGCACCTATTATCGGAACAAAGGCGCGGGGCTGCCATCCCTGATGGGATAAACACCGAGGAGAAGAAAATGAAGCAAGGGATCATGGTCGCGGGCCTCGCCGTGCTGGCGGCCGGAATGTCTTTCAATTCCGCCTTCGGCGCCTACACGACTAAGAGCAATCCCGATTGGCCATGCCAACAAATTCTCGTCCCTCATATGTCGCCAGCGACGATGTGGACAGGCCCCGCCATCAAAGGATTGGACCGAACAGCTGATCCAAAGATCGACGATCTCGCGACACGCATAGCCCAACGCCGTCTGCCGATCGATCAGGCTAAAGCGGAGATCGATGCATTCGCGAAAGCCGCCGGCCCTGATCGCAAGCAGAAATTGACCCTGCTCTTCGCCTTGCTGTTCGACAAGCTCGATACAGAGCGTTCACAGGTGCTCGACGGCCTTATGAGATTTGGCCGTAGACAGACCGAAATGGCATCCAAGATCCGAACAGAAAACCAGAAGCTGCACGAAGCACAAGACAAATCCACCTCGCCCGAGCAAGCCAATGACCCATCGAGCCCAGTGTCCGCCGCCGCCAAGCAATTGCAATGGGATTTGCGGATATTCCAGGAACGCCACAAGACTTTGAACTATGTGTGTGAAGTGCCGGTTCTCGTCGAGCAGAGGCTGTTCGCACTCGCCCGCGAAATCCAAAACAATATGAATTAGAGCATGTTCCGGAAAAGTTGATGGACTTTTCCATTATTTTAGACATCGGATATATCCGATGTCTCCTTGATGAGGACATGCCCGAGATGATCCCGCGCCTCAGCGCGTGATTGGCACATCCTTTTCATCGAGCAGAGGCACGCCATAGCCTCTCAAGATGTCATTGATCTCTGAGGCATTCTTGGCAATCAACTTGTTGAGCGTGCGCTTCCACTCCTGATCGGAATGCCGCACGCCCATGCTGATGCGATAGACGAGCTGCGGCCCATTGGTGTCCTTCACCATCGGCACGACATTCACCGGCGTGGTTGAATTCTTGGCGAGATAGCCGCCGATCGGCCCCCAGAGAATGGCGCCGTCGATCACGCCGCTCTGCAGATCCTTCATCATGTCGTTGGACGGTTCCGAAAAACGCGTGTCGATGAAGAGCGGATAGGTCTTCGCCGTATCCATGAGGCCATTGGTGACGAGATAATTCGCAGGCGCCGTGCCCGCGATCAATCCGAGATGTTTGCCCTTGAGCTTGGGATCGGCAAAGGAATCGACGCCGGTCAGGTCGGAGCCCTTTTTCGTCACGAGAACATAGCCCGTGCGGTAATACGGATTGGTGGTTTGAACGAAGGTATCGCCTTGCGCAATGCCCATGACGACATCGCAACGCAGTGCGTTCAGCGTATTGCGAATGAACCCGACGCTGTCAGGGTAATAAGTATAGGCTAAGCCCTTACCAAGTTTTTTCGCCAGAAGCGCGGCGATCTTGTTCTCGAAGCCTTCGCCAGCCTTGTCCGAAAACGGAAGATGATGTGGATCGGCGCAGACACGCAGCACTTTCGGATCGACGAGTTCGATCGCGCCATTTTCATCGCCGCCCGTCTGTGCTCGAGCGACATCGCCTTGCCACAAGGCCATCGCGGCAAGAAGCGCAAGCACGACAGCACCCAAGAATCCAGAACGCGGCCGCTCTGCTCCGATCTCACGCATCATCTATCCGATCAGCTCTTTTGACCGAGACAGGCGTCTTCGGCTTTTATCGACACCGCTTCTTTGTCTTCGCGCCTCGGTGGACGCCCGCGACCGACCGCGCCATCTGCGCGCGCCCGCAGATAAGTGTAGATATCGTCGATGTAACACATCACATTCTTATTATCGCCGAAGGCCGGCATGACCTTTTCCTGGCCACCGCCGAGGGTCTGCTTGCCGCCGACCACAATGCCGTAAAATTCGGCGTAGTTGAGCCGCTTGAGAGAATCCTTCAACGCCGGCGCATAGGTCGAGCCTTCAGCATCTGGTCCATGGCAAACGTGACACTCGGCGTGATAACGGCGGAAGCCAGAATAGGTTGCCCAATCGACCGTCCCATCCTTTTGAACCTTGAATGTCGGATTGCCAGCCTTGTCGTAATATCGGCCATTTTCATGTTTGACTGGCGCGGGATCACCGGACGGATCGGCAAAAGCCGCGCTGCCCGAGAAGATCAAAGCAGCGAAGGCCGATGCTCCCATAAACGTGTTGCTCTTCACGTGA
>DAIESR010000371.1 GCA_027346205.1 Beijerinckiaceae bacterium | reverse complement strand
CGGCGGTTGTGATTTCGCCTGGTCCCGGCACGCCGCGCGATGCGGGCATTTCGCAGGCGATCGTGCATGAGTTCAATGGTGAGATCCCGATCCTCGGCATCTGCCTCGGCCATCAATGTATCGGCGCGGAATTCGGCGCGCCCGTCGAGCCCGCGCGCCGACCGCTGCACGGACGCACCTCGCGCCTCTCGCATATCGGAGAAAGGCTTTTCGAGGGCCTGCCGCAACAGCTTACCATCGGGCGTTATCATTCCCTGATCGTTACGCCGACGCCCGAGATGGAGGCCGCGCTTTCCGTCGATGCCGTGTCGGAGGAGGGCGAGATCATGGCACTTTCGCATCGCTCCGCACCGACCTATGGCGTGCAGTTCCATCCGGAATCGATCCTGACCGAAAAGGGTCATGCGCTCTTTCGCAATTTTCTTAAGCTTGCGGGGATTGCACCCGGGCATGAAAACAAGGCCCCATCTCAGGATGCGCCGTTACGAATCTCCGCACATTCGTCCGAGGACGAAGGCGTTCCGAGCCTGACCGATTGAGGGTCGAGGCACATCCGGCAATGGCATGCTCCCTTAATTTCCGCTTCGATCTTCGAGGTCCAGATCGAGCCTGCCGAAAAAATCTGCGCTGCTTCGTAAACCCATGCATCAGCAAAGGAGATCGGACCCCGATCATCGAACGGTCCACGTGCCATTTTGCCTGCTGCACAGATGTCGTTGATTGTTGCATGAGCGTTTCTACGAATGGGGAAAGAAAGCAGCAACCAAGTTGCCGATTAGTCCATAATTCGAGCTTTTATTTAACGTCGCAAGAAGGCTTTCTGGCTGATTATTATCCTTACCGAGTGTGTTGGCCCTGCGGATGAATGGCCGTCATGAGAAGGCCTACCCTCGTGGAGGAACGGCGATGACAGATCTGAAGCAACGCTGCTGCGGGGGTGGCTCGATTGGCAAGATGGCAGCACATTGGGCCGAGATATTGAGTCTGGGAACCGCGGCGCGAAATCTTGTTGCACTGCCGTCAGCCATGGCTCTATCGCCTGGTCTGATTTCATCATACAGCCACGAAACCTTGCTGACGTGTTACCGTCTGCGCCTCATATCGGCGCGAGTCCAGGCAGCCGCGATCCTCGTGGGCCTTGTGACAATAGCCTGGATTCCGATCGATAACGCCCTGTTCCATGGCGAGTTGGATATTGTCATGCGACTCGCGATTGGCCGCCTCATCGCTGCTGCGCTGTTCTGGATGATCGGCAACATGGAGCTGCGAGGTGACAACTCCCAACAGGGCGTCGGGATGATCGGCTTGATGGTGGGTGTCGGCATTGGTTTCTGGCTTTTCGCCCACGCTACAACCATTGGAGCGCACGAAATCTATATCAGAAGCCCGGGGCACGAGCAGTATGTCCTCATGCCGGTCGCTCTGGCGGCCGGAATCTCGATCTTTCCGCTCACCATTGTGGAAGCTGTGCTGCTTGTGGCCCCGTCGCTCCTTGGCCTGACATTGGAGTCATTCCATGGCGATGGTGCGATCATTTGGTGGCATGTTGATGTGGCTTTATTCCTGATGTGCCCGATCATGGCCATAGCTGTGACATGCGCGGTCAGTCAATTGAATCTGCTGATCAATCTTTTCGAGCAGTCCATGACGGATCCGCTTACCAAAGCTCTGTCACGACGCGCCGGTGCCGAGTTGCTTGGTGTCCTCTTCGCCCAATCGGAACGTTCGAATGCGCCTTTGTCGGTCGTGCTGTTCGACCTTGATCGTTTCAAGCTCGTCAACGATAGCTACGGCCACTGGGCCGGCGATGCCGTTCTCCAAAAGCTCATCCAATGTCTCCAAGCTCGAATGCGAGACCAGGACGCTATCATTCGCTGGGGAGGCGAGGAATTCGTGATTGTCTTCCCCGGCACCGACGCAGCAGAGGCGACCGATGTGATGACACAGCTGTGCCTGTCTGGCCTGGGCACGCGCCCAAACGGCACGCAGCAGACTGTGAGCGTCGGCTTGGCTGAACGGACCACCGACGCAGCGCGGAATTGGCAGGTGCTCGTCGATATCGCGGACCAAAGGATGTACGAAGCCAAGAAGCTGGGGCGAAAGCGCTTGGTCGGGCCGAATGCGGAGGCGAGGCTCGTCGCCAGCGCGCTCTTGGCGGCGTGATGCTATGGCGCGTCGGAGGGCCACTCCAGGCAGAGCGTGTCCCGGAAATGTCGATCGACTTTTCCGACATTTTTGACATCGGATATATCCGATGTCTCATTGAGGACTGCTCCGGCGGGAGAACAAATATTCCGTGTTCTGGTTTGACGGCACCCTCCATGAATCCTCGATCGCGCCTTTCGATCTGACGGATCGCGGCCTGACTCTGGGCGACGGTCTTTTCGATACCTCGCTTGCGCGCAATGGACGAATTTTTCGCCGCAAGGCGCATCTCGATCGGCTGGCGGCGAGTGCCGAGATACTCGCGATTCCCTTTGATCCAGCTGCCGCGACGCGGGCGCTTGATGCGCTCGCAGGTGCGATTGGCGAGGGCACGGTGCGCCTCACCTTGACACGCGGCGGCGGGACGCGCGGTCTCGCTCTGCCAGCGCATCCGAAGCCGTGCCTCTTCGGTGCCGCTTCGCCGGCCACGTCCGGTGCAACCTTTCCCGTGCTCGCGCTTGCGACATCATCGATCCGTCGTAACGAGACTTCGCCTGTGACGCGGCTCAAGGCCTTGCCCTATCTCGATGCGATTCTCGGTTTGCGTGAGGCCTTGGCGTGCGGCGCCGACGACGTTCTCTTTGAGAATATGGCCGGCCATGTCGCTTGCCTGTCGGTTGCCAATATTTTCGCTGTGTTAGGACAGAGCCTCGTCACCCCGCCGCTGACCGATGGCGTGCTCGCCGGTACGATCCGCGCCTTCATCTTGGACAAAGCGATATCGCTCGGCTTCGTCGCGGAAGAGCGCTCCTTGACTCGGGCCGAGCTTTCGTGCGCCGATGCGGTCTTCGCCACCAATAGCATCAGGCTTTTGGCGCCGTGCCGCGCAATCGACGGCATGGCTTTCGCCTCGGCCGAGCATGAGGGCGTCAAGCGCCTGCAGGCCATGCTGCGTGACGCCATCGTCATCGAATGTGGGCGGGCTTGAGCAGTTGGCGTCGGTCGGGGCAGGGCAATCGGTTGGAGGATCGGCGCGAGACGCCTTCCCGAATGCCGATCACGGCCCCCTCGTGCTTCGAGACGCCGCTTACAGCGGCTCCTCAGCATGAGGGGGCCTTTCACCCGATTGCCCTGTCGGTCGGGGCTAAGCCCTTTCAAAGGCCGAGCGATGGCGCGATAATGCGGCCTACTCTCTCTTTCGCCCCATCGGTCCCATGTTGCACCTTGCCATTCTCCGTCACGCCGAGGCTATGCCGCTTGCCGAAGGCGGCGATCTCGAACGCGCGCTGAGTCCGTCCGGCCGCGAGATGGCCGAGCGCATGGGCCGCTATTTCCGTGACGCGGAACTCGTCCCCGATCTCACCCTCGTCTCGCCGGCGTGCCGCACGCGTGAGACTTTCGAAGGGCTCGAACAGGGTGCCGCGCAGAAATTCAAATGCGATATCGTGCCGGCGCTCTATAACGCGAGCCTCGAGACGCTCGAAGCGATCCTCGCCGATCAACCGAAGGAGGTGAAATTCCTGCTCGTCATCGGCCATAATCCAGGGTTTGCGGAATTTGCCAATGCGCTCGCGGGCAAAGGCAAGAAGGGAGAGCTTGCGAAATTGCGCGAGCATTTTCCGACGCCCTGTCTCGCGATCATTGATTTCGATGTGAAAAGCTGGAAGAAGGTCAAGCCGGGTCGTGGCCGTCTCGAACGTTTCGTAACGCGCGGCGCGCTTGCGAAATCGCCCGCCGACGAGACTTGAGCGAAAGGCTGTTCCTTGCCTTCTCTCGTCGATCTTCTCTTCGAAGCTCAGATCGCGGCGCAAAGCCTCGTGGAGACGCTCTCTGGCCGCTCGTTGCGGCTCGGCGTCACGGGGCTTTCGGGTGCCGGCAAGACGATTTTTGTCACCGCTCTCGTTCATCATTTGACGATGATCGGCGCGCGCGGGATGCGCGGAAAAAATCCGCTGCCGGTCTTTCGCGTCCATGCGGAAGG
>DAIESR010000347.1 GCA_027346205.1 Beijerinckiaceae bacterium | reverse complement strand
TCGAGATCGTCGAGCGAGCGCTCGAAAAATATGGTGCGCCGATCTATGTGCGCCATGAGATCGTTCATAACGGCTATGTCGTCGAAAGTCTCAAGGCAAAAGGTGCGCATTTCGTCGAAAGTCTGTCCGAGGTGCCGTGCGGCGCCCATACGATCTTCAGCGCGCATGGCGTTGCTCGCGCCGTCGAGGAAGAGGCCGCGGCTCTCGGTCTGCCGGTGATCGACGCGACATGTCCGCTTGTTGCTAAGGTTCATGGCCAGGGTGAACGCTATGTCGAGCAAGGACGCGCTGTCGTCCTCATCGGCCACGCCGGGCATCCGGAGGTCGAAGGCACGATGGGACGCATCGCCGGTCCCGTTTATTTGGTCCAATGTGAAGAGGATGTCGACAGGCTCGCACTCGCCGCCGACACACCGCTGGCCTATGTTACGCAGACGACGCTCAGCGTCGACGATACGAAATCGGTGATCGCTGCCCTGGAGCGACGATTCGCCGATATCATCGGACCGGACACCAAGGATATTTGCTACGCGACACAAAATCGGCAGAGTGCCGTGCGCGAGCTGAGCCAGCTCGTCGATGTCATTCTGGTTGTCGGCGCGAAGAACAGCTCCAATTCGAATCGGCTGCGTGAAATCGGCGCCGAGGCTTCAGTGCCGAGCTTTCTCATCGCCGACAAGAGCGATCTGGATCTTGAGTTGATACGCGGTGTCGAGACGATCGGTTTGACGGCGGGTGCCTCCGCGCCTGAGGTGCTCGTCCATGAGGTGATCGAGGTGCTGCGCAGTCTCGGCCCTGTCGAACTTATATTGTTGCCCGGTGTTGAAGAGGATGTCGAATTCCGCCTGCCACCCGAACTTCTAGATGCATGACCCTTTTGCCGGAACTGCCGGCCCGAGGCCAGCCGGCCGCCTACGGATGAGAATGAATTCAAAGGAGTAGCTATCAGATGGGGATCCCCTTTCTGCAAATGGCGCAGATTGGCGCCTATGTGCTGAAGCAAAAGCTGACAGGGCGCCAACGCTTCCCCCTCGTGCTGATGCTCGAACCGCTCTATCGTTGCAACCTCGCCTGTGCCGGTTGCGGCAAGATCGACTATCCAGACGAAATCCTGAACCTTCGCCTCCCGCTCGACGAGTGTCTGAAGTCGATCGAGGAATGCGATGCGCCGGTCGTGGTGATCGCTGGCGGTGAACCCTTGCTGCATAGGGAATTGCCTGAGATCGTCGCGGGCGCTGTCGCGCGCGGCAAATTCGTCACCGTCTGCACCAATGCGCTGCTGCTCGAGAAAAATCTGCACCGGTTCACGCCGAGCCGTTATCTCAACTGGTCGATTCATCTCGACGGTGATGCGGAAATGCATGACCGTTCCGTCTGCCAGCCGGGCGTCTATGAGCGCGCTGTCGCAGCTTTGAAGCTCGCCAAGGCGCAGGGCTATCGGGTCACGGTTAATTGTACTTTGTTCAATGATTCGATCCCCGACCGTGTCGCCGGCTTTTTCGACGAGGTGACCAAGCTCGGCATCGAAGGGATCACGGTTTCGCCAGGCTATGCCTATGAGCGGGCGCCGGACCAGCAGCATTTCCTCAATCGCAGCAAGACCAAGCAATTGTTCCGCGATATTTTTCGGCGCGGTAGGAACGCCAAGGCTTGGCCCTTCTTCCAGTCGAAGCTGTTTCTCGATTTTCTCGCCGGCAACCGCAGCTATGAATGCACGCCCTGGGGCAACCCGACGCGCACGGTCTTCGGCTGGCAGCGTCCCTGCTATCTCTTGGGCGAGGGTTATGCCAAGAGTTTCAAGGAATTGATGGAAGCGACGGATTGGGAATCCTATGGCGTCGGCAAATATGAAAAATGCGCCGACTGCATGGTCCATTGCGGCTTCGAGGCGACGGCCGTGCAAGAGGCCTTTGCGCGCCCATTGCAGGCGCTCGCCGTCAGCTTGCGCGGCATTGCGACTGAAGGCCCTATGTCCCCGGATATTCCGTTAGACCGGCAAAGAGCTGCCGAGTACGTCTTCACACGGAACATCGAGCACAGGCTCTCGGAAATCACCAAATCCGAACCCGCTAGCAATCATCTTTCGGCCGCGGAATAGCGATGCGAATGCGGCCCTCGTATCGAGGGCCGTCCGGATGAGATGGGGCACCTGCCGGGGCTCCCGCAGCAGAGACATCATCACAGCGCCGATTGCGAGACTGCCGTCATCCCGAAGACCGACGAGTGCCGCATGCGGCAGCTGGCGTTCGGCCGGATCGGCGACCACGCGAAAGGCAGCGAAGGGCAAATTATGGGCAGCGGCAAAGCGCGCCGCGACATGCGATTCCATATCGACCGCGACGGCGCCCGTCGCCAAATGCAAATCGCGCTTTTGCGCCGGATCAGCCACCGCCACGTCGACGCCCGCTATGTCGACGATCGGAGCGCCGCCGAGCGCTTTGGCGAGGCTCTGTGCCCAAAAATGGTCGCTTTCGAAATATTGCCCGTCCTCGTCGACCACGGCGCGGGCCACCAGCGGCGTGCCGGCGGTCAATCCGGGGGCCAAGCCGCCGGCGATGCCGAAGCTGACGATCGCTGATACGTCCGAGCGCATCGCCTCGTCGAGCTTGGCTTGGAGCCGCGACCGATCGCCGCCGCTGGAAATAACGGCGACATGCGGCCCGGCCGCGACGCGCGCTTCGGCGACGAGGCCGGTCACGGCCAATATCGTGCCGGCCTTCAGATGCCGACGCGGACGAGCCGTTGATTGGCACGCATCAGGTTCCTGAAACGCGCTATCGCCCACAGCGGGAAGAATTTCGAATAGCCGTGATAGCGCAGGTAGAAAACCCGCGGGAACCCGGTTCCGGTATAATCTTCTTCGTGCCAAGTCCCATTACCCCCCTGGGAATCCAGCAGATATCTCATGCCCCTCTCGATGGCGGGGTCGGCGACCTCACCAGCGGCCATGAGACCCAGCAACGCCCATGCCGTCTGCGAGGATGTGCTCGGCGCTTTTTCATAGCCTGCGCAATCGAGCGCATAGCTATCTCCGCCTTCACCCCAGCCGCCATCGTCGTTTTGGATGGTTTTCAACCAGGCGACCGCGCGCTGGATCGCCTCGCTATTATGATTTAGTCCGGCCGCATTGAGCGCGCTCAGCACGGACCATGTACCGTAAATGTAATTGATACCCCAGCGCCCGTACCAGCTGCCGTCTTTTTCTTGCTCCGCAAGCAAGTAATCCACCGCGCGGGCGAGATGCTCGCTCGTTTGCGCTGTCTCGCCGAGCTGCGCAAGCATGGAAATGCAGCGCGCCGTGACATCCGCCGTCGGGGGATCGAGCAGAGCGCCGTGATCGGCAAAGGGAATATAGTTCAAATAGACGTGGTTATTGTCGGCGTCGAAGGCGCCGAAGCCGCCATTGCTGCTCTGCACCCCCTCGATCCATTGGCGCGCTCTGTGGATGGAGGCTGCATATTCCTTAGGCGTAATGGAGGGGAGGCTCTTGCCAGCGCGGTCCATCGCGAGCACGACGACAGCCGTGTCGTCGAGGTCGGGATAATGGGGGTTGGCATATTGAAAGGCCCAGCCGCCCGGAGGGGCGGAGGGGCGCTTCACGGCCCAGTCGCCGACGACATCGAGAACCTGGAGCGGCTTCAGCCAGGCCAGGGCCCTGGCGATCGGCGCTTCGACCTCGCTGCCGCCCGCCTCCATCAGCGCATGCGCCATCAGGGCCGTGTCCCAGACCGGCGAGACACAGGGCTGGCAATAGGCCTCATCATCCTTGATGACGAGGAGTTTCTCGACCGCTCGGCGCGCGGTGACGACATTCGGATGATCCGCCGGATAGCCGAGCAGGCCATACATCAGTACGGAATTCATCATGGCGGGAAAGATCGCGCCGAGTCCATCCTCGCCGTTCAGCCGCTCCGTCACGAAGGCGGCAGCCTTCTCAAATGCGCTCTTACGGAAGCGCTTTGGAAAATAAGGCTCGGCAACCCGCAGCAGGCTGTCGATCCCGGCGAAAATCTGGCTCCACGGGAAGGACTTATGCGGCGCCCCCGGCCAATGCCGAACCTTTTCGGGTGGGACGGTGAAAAGCTCGTCGAGGGTCACGCCGCGCGGATTTTGAGCTCTGCCTCGTAGCGCCATCACCACCATGAGCGGCACGAGAACCGTGCGGGCCCAATAGGAAACTTTCGACAGGTGAAAGGGAAACCACTCCGGCAGATGCATGATCTCGATCGGCATCACCGGCACGGCGCGCCACGGGACGACGCCATAAGTGGCAAGCAACGCACGGGTGAAGACATTCGTCTGCGCCGCGCCGCCATGGGCGAGAATCGCGGCCCGCGCGCGTTGCATGTGTGGCGCATCGACGGGATCGCCGGCCGCCTTCAGGGCGAAATAGGCCTTGACGCTCGAGCTTATATTGAAAGCATCGCTGTATAGCAGTGGCCAGCCGTCATGCACGTCCGACTGCTGCCGCCGCAGATAGCGCGCGATCTTCGCCTCGATCTCGGGGTCCGGCAGCTCGCCGAGAGAGTGACGGTAGAGAATATATTCCGCCGGGATGGAGACATCGGCCTCGAGTTCGAAGACGAAATGCCCGTCCGGCTTTTGCCCCTCGAGCAGGGTTCGCGTCGCGACGGCAATGGCCCGCTCCACCTCGTCGGGAGCTGGTCCTTGCGCCTTTTCCGGCGAGGCTACAGAAGGTGCGAGCGAGTTCATCAGTCGAGCCTATCTCCCCCATCGACGCTTTGCGCCCACGGCTACTGCCGGCTGGAGTCCTCCGCCGGCCGCAGAATTTCCGCCGCCGCCCGAAAGCCCGAACGCACAGCTCCTTCAATCGTCGCAGGCAATCCGGTAGCCGTCCAGTCTCCTGCGAGGACCAAATTGGCAAATGCGGTTCGCGCTTGCGGCCGACGGGTTTCTTCCTCCGGCGTCGCTGCGAAAGTCGCCCGCTTTTCCTTGATGATTTGCCATGCAGGCAAAGGTTCTACAATCTGTGTCACACGTGCAACATCATGCCAAATTGTTTCGGCCAGCTCTTCACGGGGGACATCGATCAGCCGATCTGCGCCGCTGATCGTGACCGACAGCCGGTCGGGGAAGGCAAACAGCCATTCGACCAAACCATTGATCACCCCGGTGATCGGCGGCAGACCGGCCGGCGGTGCGATCTTGAAATGCGCATTGACGATCGCCCGAAACGATTGCGGCGTCGAAAGGCCGGGCACCAGCGTGGCGGCGACCGGCGCCGGGACAGCAAGGACGATCCGGTCTTCGGGATCGACCGCGATCCTGTCATTGCCGAAATCGAGTTCCGTGACGTGTCCGGCAGAAAAGCCGATGGCATTCAGCCGGTGCGGGAAACGTATCTCGACAGTCTGTGCCGCGAGCCGCTGCAAAGCCGGCTCGATGAAAGCGTTGGAAAGTCCCGATGCGGCAATGAGAGGGCGGCAGGCGCGGCCGCCCTTCATCAAGGTCTCGCGCAGGATGGCCGTGGCGAGGCTCGCCTCGGACTCCTCGGGTTCGGTATTGAGCGCGGCCAGGAAAAACGGTCGCCAAAGCCGCTCGTAAAGCGGTCCACTGCAAGCCATGGCGGCGTCGATGCGCGTGCCCTTGCGGGCAGAAAGCAAAGCGAGGGGCTGCAGATATTCGCCAATATGCGTCTGCGGAACACGCCGGTGCGGCATGAAGATCCACCAGGGTATCGGCTCGTCATTCGGCCGCAGGTGCCAGCGCGCGTCGGTGTCGAGATCGACGAAGGCGAATTCGGCACGGTTCGGCCCGACGAGCCGCGCCTCGGTCCCCACCTCGCGTAAAAACGCCCGCGCCGCATGATTGCCGGACAAGAGCAGATGATTGCCATTGTCGATGACCATGCCGAGCGTGCTGTCGAAATAGGAGCGGCAGCGGCCGCCGGCCTGTCGCGCGGCTTCATGAATGATGACCTCGCGGGGGCCGGATGCGA
>DAIESR010000327.1 GCA_027346205.1 Beijerinckiaceae bacterium | reverse complement strand
GCGAGATGGACATCGACAAGAGTCCCGGTATAGCCACCGGCGAATTCTTGATGACGGCGGCGGATTTTCGGCAGATTGCCGAGATGCTGCATTCCGACGCCGGCATCCATATCCCTGACTCCAAAGTGACACTGGTCTACTCGCGCCTCGCAAAACGTCTGCGCGCGCTCGGGCTGAGGACTTTTCGCGATTATTGCGCTCTCGTTTCCGAGCATGGCGGCGCGGACGAGCGCCAGCAGATGCTTGCGGCCTTGACGACCAATGTTACGCGTTTCTTCCGCGAGCCGCATCATTTCGAGCATTTGCGCAAAGAGATGCTGCCACCGCTCGTCGATGTGGCCAAGCGAGGTGGCCGCGTCCGCATTTGGTCGGCGGCATGTTCGAATGGTGCGGAGCCTTATTCGATCGCGCTCACGGTCTTGTCGGTGCTGCCGACGGCGCTCTCCTATGATCTGAAGATACTGGCGACCGACATCGATCCCAATATGGTCGCTGAAGGTACGAAGGGCTGCTACAGCGATGAGGCCTTGCGGCCCGTACCGGCCGATTTGCGTCTACGCTATTTCACAGCGGCGCGCGACGAGGAGGGCAAGACATGGCAGGCAGGCGAAGCCTTGCGGTCGCTCGTCGCCTTTCGTGAACTCAATCTCGTCGGCCGTTGGCCGATGCGCGGTAAGTTCGACGCCATATTCTGCCGCAACGTCGTCATCTATTTCGAGGACGAGACCCAGGCCAGGCTCTGGAGCCGCTTCGTGCCTCATCTCACGCCCGGCGGCCGTCTCTATATCGGACATTCGGAACGTTTGTCGGGTTCCGCTGCGGCGCTGTTCGAGAACGAAGCCGTCACGACCTATCGCTTGAAGGAAGGAGTCCGAAAGCAATGAAAAAGGTTCGCGTTCTCGTTGTCGATGATTCACGCACCATGCGCAATTTGATCTGCATGGTCCTGCAGCACGATCCGGAAATCGAAGTGGTTGGGCAGGCGGCAGATCCTCTCGAAGCGCGCGCTGCGATGAAAGCGCTCGATCCAGATGTCGTAACTCTTGATGTTGAAATGCCGAATATGAACGGCATCGAATTTCTCGAAAAGATCATGCGACTGCGGCCGACGCCGGTGATCATGTTCTCGAATTTGACGAGCCGGGGAACGGAAGCAACGATCAAGGCGCTGGAAATCGGTGCTTTCGATTGCGTGGCCAAGCCGATGCCCGGAGAAAAGGACATGTTCGGCGATTTGCCGGCGAAGGTTAAGGAGGCTGGACACGCCCGTCTACGGCTATTGGCCAGTAAGATGCGCCAGCGTGACGACGATGGCGCGCCCCAGCCGGTAAATCGTGATTATGTTGCCGACGGCCGGATCGTCGCCATCGGGGCCTCGACCGGTGGCGTTGAAGCTTTGCTTAGCGTGCTTTCACGGTTTCCGAAAGATTGTCCGCCGACCGTCATCACCCAGCACATGCCAGCGACCTTTACCAAAAGCTTTGCTGACAGGCTCGATCGTGAGTGCCAGCCCCGGATCACGGAAGCGAGGCATGGCGCACCACTCATGCCCGGGCAGGTCTATTTGGCGCCGGGAGGCAGCACGCATCTCGAAGTCATTTCCGGTAAGCAGGGTTTGACCTGCTGTCTCAGCGCGAGTGGCCTCGTCAATGGGCATCGGCCTTCGGTGGATGTCTTGTTCTATTCTGTTGCAGTCACGGCGAAGGCCGAGGCGGTCGGTGTGATCCTGACCGGCATGGGGCGCGATGGTGCTGATGGACTGAAGGCTATGCGCGATGCGGGCGCCAATACGATCGGCCAGAATCAGGCGACGAGCCTGGTCTATGGAATGCCCAAAGTTGCGTTCGAGCGGGGTGGCGTCGAGAAGCAGCTTCCGCTCAGCAGGATCGCAGACGAGATCCTTAATTTGACGGCCCGGAAAGAAGAAGGAGGTCGGTTATGCCAACGGCGTCAGCGATAAGAGCTCTGATCGTCGATGATCAGCTCACGAGCCGCGCGCTCATCCGCGACGGTCTGCAGCAGCTCGGGATTCAGCAAATCGAGATGGCCTCGGACGGAGAGCAGGGGCTCAAAGTCATGATGCAGTCGCCCGTGCATCTCGTGATCTCGGATCTGAACATGCCGAAGCTCGACGGCCTCGGCTTTCTGCGCGCCGTGCGGGCTAATCCACCGACCAAGAATGCTGCCTTCATCATGCTCACAGGGCGTGGCGACCGCGAATTAATCGAAAAGGCCGTGAAATGTGGCGTCAACAACTATTTGGTCAAGCCCTTCACCATGCCGTCTCTGAAGGGGGCGATCGAAGCGGTTCTGGGGCGCCTCAAGTGAAGCATGAGGCACCGAGATTGTACGCTGCCAATGCTGCACCGGACATACGCCAGAACAAAGTGAATATAATTCAGGGCGAATATTTCGTGACCGACGATCCGAACGTCGTGCTGACGACTTTGCTGGGCTCCTGCGTTGCGGCCTGCATCCGTGATCCGGTCGCATGTGTCGGCGGCATGAACCACTTTCTTCTGCCGGGTCCGGAGGTCCGAATGAAAGTCAGTGAAGCGGAGCGTTATGGTGTCCATTTGATGGAGCTCTTGGTGAACGGCCTGTTGCAGCGCGGTGCGCGCAAGGATCGTCTCGAGGCCAAGCTCTTCGGCGGCGCGCGAACGATCGAAGGGCTTTCCGACATTGGTGCGCGCAATGCGGTCTTCGCTGAGAACTTCCTGCGCAACGAGGAGATCACCCTCATCGGCAGCAGCCTGGGCGGCGACAGTGGACGAAGGCTGCAGTTCTGGCCGGTTTCCGGTCGGGCGAGGCAGGCTGTCATGTCGAGCGATAAAAACCTTCCGCCCGTGGTGGTGGCGCCCATACAAAAGCCAAGGGACGGTGGCGAGGTCGAGTTCTTCTAATTACCTTTTTCAGATTTTCCGCGAGCCTCGGCCCATGACCATTTCCTCACCTTGTTACGAGTCCGCCGACGCTTCCACCGTGGCGATGCGCGATGTCGCCGATCGGATCGGCAATGAGTTGGCCGAACTCGCTGTGGCAATCCATCGATTGCAGATGTTGATTAGCCCCTTGCTGAATGAAGCGGCACTGCGCAATCCGGTGCATTTGCAGGAGTTGCAGGATATCGACCATATTTACCAGAAAGTCGGCAATCTCGCCGAATTTCTCGCCGCCCTGGCCTTGATCCTGCCGGAACAATGGGTGCTCGATCCCAGTACGGCCTCTCAAGTGATCACGCTTTCGGCCCTGGCGTCGCGTCTCGGTTTTTTGGGCGATGACGGAATTGCCGTCGACCATCCCGCCGGGGATTGCGACTTCTTCTGAAACGCGATCCTGCGTGGTCGGGGAGCATTCGGACAAGATCGCGTGGCAGGGTGCTTCAGAGCATCAGACCCGCAGGGACACCGGCCGCGTCGATTCTGTCCGAGTGTCCGGCGCTCCATCGTTTGTCGGCTCCATGCCATTTAGCGCGCTGTATAGCGATCGCCTTCCGACAGGGCACGCCCGTGCCGTGGCTCGCCTAATAGCAGCGGCATGAGATTTGAATGTTTCTAAGGCAGAATTCTTAAATCGGGAAAGCAGTATGGATCTCGAACTGCCGATGGTATTCAAATACCATATATTCGCCTGTTTCACCAAGCGGCCGGACGGCCATCCCCGCGGTAGCTGTATGGAGAAGAATGCGCAGCCTTTGTGGGATCGGCTGCAGCAGAAGCTGGAAGCCAAGCAGCTTGCCGACGTGAATATGAGCGCGTCCGGGTGCCTGAGCTTCTGCCGGGCCGGCCCGCTCATGGTCGTCTATCCGGAAGGCATCTGGTATCGGCCGGAGACGACCGATGACATCGACGAGATCATCCAATCGCATTTCGTCGAGGGCAAGCCGGTCGAGCGGCTGATCATCATTCCGCAGCGTTAAGTTCGCTGCGGCCTGCTTGCGGGTTAGGCCCGGCGTGTTGGGTCAAGCTATAAGCCTTGGCCGCCCGCGCACGGCTGCAATCTAAGCTCTGGAGACTGGCCATGCTGGAAACTGTGATCGTCGGTGGTGGTTTATGCGGATTGTCCCTGGCCGCTAGCCTCACGGCACAGCAGCGGCCTTTCGCGCTCTATGAGGCACGGCCTCGGCTTGGCGGCCGCGTGCTTTCTGAGCAAAGTGACAAGGCGGGCATGCGGGTCGATCTCGGACCGACTTGGTATTGGCCCGACACCCAGCCTGGCATGGTCCGGGCTGTCGCCGATCTCGGCCTCGTCAGCTTCCCTCAATATGACGAAGGTTCGGTGCTGCGCCTGCATGACCACGACAAGAAACCGGATGTGAGCGCCAACGAAAGCGTTCACGCGGGCGCCCGCCGCGTCGCCGGCGGCATGATGAGCATTATCGAGGCGCTGGCGAAGAAAGTTCCCGCCGAGGCCATTCATCTCGGCTATGCGCTGACGACGATTATCGACCGTGGCGATCATGTCGATCTGCATTTCCGCCATGGCGGTGAGACCATTGTCATCGCGGCGCGCCGGGTGGTCCTCGCCATGCCGCCGCGGATCGTCGACGAGCATGTCCGTTTCGAGCCCGATCTCGACGCGCGCCTGCATGACGCGATGCAGGAGACTTATACTTGGATGGCTGGCGAGGCCAAGGCCGTCATCGCCTATGACAAAGCCCATTGGCGCGACGAGGGCCACTCCGGCAATGCCTTTGTTCTGCATGAACAGGCGGTGTTGGGCGAAATTTTCGATGCCTGCGATGCGACCGGCACGCGTGCCGCCCTTGGCGGCTTCCTGGCGCTGGCGCCTTCATTGCGCCAATCCTTCAAGGCCGGCCTGCCCATGCTGATGGGCAATCAGATGGGCCAGGTGTTCGGGCCGCAGCTGGAGCATGGCGAGCAGCATTTTCAGGATTGGGCGACCGAGGAATTCACTTGCGCGCGGCGTGACCTCATTCCGCCTGACGAGCATACGCATTATGGCAATCCCTTCCTGCGCCAGCCTGCCTGGGACGGTCGGCTGTTCTTCGGCGGGTCGGAAACCGCGAGCTATGCCGGGGGCTATATGGAAGGGGCGCTCGATGCGGCGCGTCGTCTGGCTCGCGATGTCGCACTTTACTCACCGGTCGTCGCCATGGCGGCCGCAACAGGGGCGCCGGCCGTGTCCAATGCCGCGAGTGTCGCGGAATTTTCGCAATGGGTCGGGGGGCGTCAGGCCGAGGTGCTCGAACTTTACAAGCATCATCTCAATAAACTGCTGGCGAGTCCTGATAAGGAGATCGTCACCCAGCGCGCCATGGTGATGACGGTCGAGCAGGTCTTCAGCGGCGCGCTGCTGCGGCTCGAGGAATTGTCCTTCGATATGACGAAGGTGCCGGTCGAGAACGGACGTTCCGCTCTGACGCCCGAGCTTTTGAACGCCTTTAACGAATTTCTCAAAACGCTGATCGATTCGGTGGTGGAATTCAATCGGACCTCCTGCGCTTTGTCGAATTTCCCGGGCGAGGACAAATTGTCGAAGGACTATTTCCAGGCGATCATGCTCGACATTGCCGCTGCCTGGAAAGAGTTCTGCCTTTCGGTCAATGCGCTCCTGCTCGCCAAGGCGCCGGCCATCGCGGCCGAATGAGGCCGCGGCCGCCGAGCTGGGCTTGGATGGTTCGGCCACGATGCGTCTCGGCGTCTTTCTGAATTTCGAGCATGGCGGCGGCGCGAGCCGCGAGACATTCCGGACGCATGTCGATCTGGCTGTCGCGGCGGACGCCTGCGGCCTCGACGAGATTTGGGTCTCCGAGCATCATTTCAACGCCTTCAGCCAATCGGGTG
>DAIESR010000314.1 GCA_027346205.1 Beijerinckiaceae bacterium | reverse complement strand
TTGCGTGCGGGGCGCTTGTCTGGGGCAGGCTCGTCGCCTATTTCTGTTCGGTGTATGATCTCTAACCCACAGCATCGCGGTGAATTCGAGATCCAAGAACAGGTCAGCGGCGCTCGTCTAGAGCATGTCCCGGAAAAGTTGATGGACTTTTCCATTATTTTAGAC
The DNA here is from genome assembly GCA_027346205.1 of Beijerinckiaceae bacterium. Lineage (GTDB taxonomy): Bacteria > Pseudomonadota > Alphaproteobacteria > Rhizobiales > Beijerinckiaceae > Methylovirgula. The sequence continues at coordinate 1,382 of DAIESR010000314.1, read as the reverse complement.
ATCGGATATATCCGATGTCTCATTGACGAGAACATGCTCCAAGTATTTGAAATAGAGCCGATCCCGCCTATATGGATCGCAAGCGATTCCATATAGGCGGGATCGGCTCTAAAGCATGTTCAATAAAAGTGGATACCGATTCTGCGTCCAAGAATGCGATTCGATTTGGTCGGGATCGGCTCCAAGAGCGTGGGCAAATCGGACAAGCTCACCATCACAGGAGAGAACGAGGGCGCCCGGACAGCCGGTTTTTTTACAAAATCATAAAGCAGAGGAGTTAATATTATAAATTTAGGATGTTAAAGGCCTTCGCCGCGCCGAATCTTGCGTGACATAAGTGCCACAGCCTGGCAACGGAGCGGAATTTTTTTGTAAAAGCTCTTGGCGTTGCCCCCGAAAGCGACTAGGTTCCCGGCTCAAAGATTACCTTTCGCTGCTGATCGAGCACTGCGGGAGCGTCAAGGTTCCGCACCCCTGGAAGGGATGCCCGATAGCCTAAGGCTGTCCGGTAGGGTTGATGTGATTTCCGCCACCCCTGCGCCGAAAGTGCTCAGCGTGATCAAGGTGATTGCCCCCAAACTCTGAGGCCCCAAGCAGCATGGGGTCGGCGGTCGCGCCGCGGCTTTGCCGCGGGCACTCCATTGCCAGTTGGAGAGCTGAGATCAGCTCGTCCTTCGCATGCGAAGGCCTCGGCAAGACATCTCGACTTGGCACCGCCGGGAATCGCGGACACGATGCCATGCAAGGAATATCGATGAGACCAAATCAAAATAAGCGTATGCGCGGCCGCAACAACAACAACAATAATAATAATCGCAAAGGGCCGAACCCTTTATCGCGCAGCTACGAGTCCAACGGCCCTGATGTCAAAATCCGGGGCACGGCGCATCATATTGGCGAAAAATATTTGCAGTTGGCGCGCGACGCGCAATCGTCCGGCGACCCTGTGATGGCTGAGAGCTTTCTTCAGCACGCCGAGCATTATTTCCGTCTGATTGCCGCGGCGCAGGCCGCCCAGGGCTTTCAGCGCCAGCCCGGCGAAGCCGATACCGACGAATCCGACGAGGACGATGACTTCGGCGGCGGCATGGATCGATTTGCTTCGCCGATCGAACGCGTCGCCAACGTGCAGCCTTCTTACCCAGCCGTGGCGGCTGGCCAACCGCCTTCCCCCGATCGCGAACGCAGCTCCTATTCCAATGGCGAGCGACCTCTCTATGAACGGCCCGAGCGCGGCCCTCGCCAGGAGCGCAGCTTTCAGGACCGCAGCTTCCAGGACCGCGGTGACCGCAATGAACGCGGCGACCGTGGTTTCCAAGACCGGAATCTCCAGGAACGTAGCTTTCAGCAAGACAGGCCGGTTCCCGATCGACAGGGCGGGC
>DAIESR010000272.1 GCA_027346205.1 Beijerinckiaceae bacterium | reverse complement strand
CGGCCGGGTGCCCGATCCCGCCGACGCGCCGGGCGAGGTCAAGCGCCACGACTGGACGCGCGCGCTCGAATACATGGGGCTCGCAGCCGGCACGCCGATCAGCGAGATCGCCGTCGACAAGGTTTTCATCGGCTCGTGCACCAATTCCCGGATCGAAGACCTGCGTGAGGCGGCCAGCGTGGCGAAGGGCCGCAGGGTCGCGCCGAACGTCAAGCTGGCGATGGTGGTGCCGGGCTCGGGCCTGGTCAAGCGCCAGGCCGAAGCCGAAGGCCTGGACCGGATTTTTATCGAGGCCGGCTTCGAATGGCGCGAGCCCGGCTGCTCGATGTGCCTGGCGATGAACCCGGATCGGCTCGCGCCGGGCGAGCGCTGCGCCTCGACCTCGAACCGCAATTTCGAAGGACGGCAAGGTTTTAAGGGCCGCACCCATCTCGTCTCGCCGGCCATGGCCGCTGCCGCTGCGATCGCCGGCCGCTTCGTCGATATCCGCGATTGGCACTAAGCATGATCCCGAAAAGTTGGCGACTTTTCGGATGATATCATGCGTTGAAACATTGAGCATGATCCCGAAAAGTTGCAGGTAGATTCAAAAACCAAGTGCAACGCCCTATGAAGGCGTTGCGATGGGAGGTCCTTCAACGCCGCACGGCAGCCGAGAATTCATGCCGTAATAGTCTTTGCCCGCGCATGAACGAGCTTGTCATCGCAACTTTAAGAAATTAACCCTGACGGGCCTGAAACGCATACCCCCGGCTTTGCTCTCCCAAGACGCCATGGTCATACTGCCTGCCGGAATTAGGGATATATTTCGACGCCGTTCAATTTTGTTTGACCTTGATTTATTACGCCTATGGAGTGTCGGATATAGGCTAGAAGAAGTGCTTGCAGGCGGAGGCGAAGCGGGCCTAACATCTCCTTATGGTGCAGACACTCATCACTATTCGGGATGCCCGGGAAAGCGATGCGCAAGGGATCGCCGAGGTCCATGATGCCGCTTGGCGGCATGCCTATAGCGGCATCATCCCAGGCCGCGAACTTGAGCGCATGATCGCGCGCCGCGGCCCAAAATGGTGGCATTCCGCGATCATCCGCGGCTCGCGCCTTCTCGTCCTGGATTTCGATGAGTTGATCGGCGCCTATGCGAGCTATGGGCGTAATCGCGTGCCTGCCATGGCCTATGGCGGGGAAATTTTCGAGCTTTATGTCGCGCCGGAATTCCAGGGCCTCGGCTTCGGCAAACGATTGTTTTCGGCGGCACAGAAAGATCTCGCCGAGCACGGCTATCCCTCTTTCCTTGTTTGGGCATTGGCGGATAATGACAGCGCCGTCACCTTCTACGCTCACCTTGGCGGCAAGATCGTGCGGCGTGCTTATGAGCGCTTCGGTTCCGAACTCCGGGAAAGAGTCGCTTTCGCCTTCGAATGAGCGCCAGAACCCAAATTCGCCATGTCGTTCGATAGAAGCCCGACGAATGCCAGCCCGCTTGGCTCGTTTCCGGGACACGCCCTAGAGCCACTCCCGCAGCTGTGGCATTTTTCCGCAAGCCAATCACTTTCCTCTGACGCAGAGGTGGCTTAGCTCTTCTGCGACAGCGGGCGCGGCCCGCCGGCGCGGAAGGCCGCTCAAATGCCCCGCCCGAATGAAACAGGCTGGAGCATAACATGCGCCTCGATGCGATCAAAACTGGCGAAAATGCCCCTTATGACGTCAATGTCGTCATCGAGGTTCCGATTGGCGGCGAGCCGATCAAATATGAGATGGACAAGGAGGCAGGCGCACTGGTCGTCGACCGCTTCCTCTATACCGCCATGCGCTATCCCGGCAATTACGGGTTCATTCCAAATACTTTGTCGGACGATGGAGACCCCTGCGACGTGATTGTCGCCAACACGCGCGCCATCATTCCTGGCGCGGTGATGAGCTGTCGCGTCGTCGGCGTCCTCTTGATGCAGGACGAGAGCGGTGGCGACGAAAAAATCCTTGCCGTGCCTTCGGCGAAGCTCACCAAGCGCTATGAGAGCGTCAATGACTATACCGATCTGCCGGCGATCACCTTGCAGCAAATTGAGCATTTCTTCACCCATTACAAGGATCTCGAGCCGAACAAATGGGTGAAGATCCTGCGCTGGGGCAATGCGGAAGAGGCCCGCTCAATCGTGATGCAGGCGATTGAGCGCGGAAAAACCGCGAAACATGGCTAGAGCATGTCCCGGAAAAGTTGGATGACTTTTCCGACAAAGGAGATTCTCTATCTATTTGAAATCGAACATATTTTTACCGCCCAAATGGATCGCGACCGATTCGATATAGGCGGGATCGGCTCTAGAGCATCAGACCCGCAGGTGGGAACCAGCTGCGGGAAAGTCTGATGTGAAAACAAAAGGCGAGAGCGGCAGCGCCGATTCCATCAGAGCGTTCGCCCGCTCTGGATCGGAAAGTCGAACAGCGCACCCCTATGACTGTCAACGGCCCTCGGCGCGGGCCCGGATCACGGCGAGATGTTCATTGTTCTGGAACAGAACCATGATGATCTCTGTTGCTATGCGTGCCGCAATGGCGGCGATCGCACCGCCGATCAATGTTGCAATGAGCAAG
>DAIESR010000271.1 GCA_027346205.1 Beijerinckiaceae bacterium | reverse complement strand
TATCGTTGCGCATTATCGCAATGCGCCCTCTCACGAGGAGGACGTGCGCCGTCTCGTCGACAGGCTCGTGGCCTGCGACCCGCAAAATTTCGCGCTGCTCGAAGCGAAAATGGCTTTCGAGATCCGACCGCAGCAAGTGGCCAAGGGGCATGTCGTCCATACCCTCATGAATGTCGAGCCGTTCCGCGGCCGCATCCCCGTCTTCGTCGGTGACGATATCACCGATGAAGATGGTTTCGCGGCCGCCATCAAGCTCGGGGGCATCGCGCTTCACGTCGCCTCGTCTTTTGCCGGACGCCCCTCCGAGGTGCGACACTGGCTGAAGCGTTTCACTGATCTATGAGGTTGAATTTCCTATGAGCACGCTCGATCTCGCCGCCATCGGAAATTGCGCCATCGCCAGCCTCATCGACCGCAATGCCCGACACGTCTGGTTCTGCTTTCCTCGCCTTGATGCCGATCCCGTGTTTTCCGCGCTTCTCGGCGGCGAATCCCCCACGCAAGGCTTCATGGATGTGGTCGTGCGCGACGCGGTGGAAACAAGCCAGCGCTATCTCGTCAACACGGCCGTTTTGGAAACGGTGATCACGGACCGGCATGGCGGCAAGGTTCGCATCCTCGATTTCGCGCCGCGCTTCGAGCGCTATGGGCGCCGGTTTCGCCCGCCGACCATCATCCGGCGGCTGGAGCCCATGGCCAAGCGGACGCGTCTTACGGTTCGCATCCGGCCGCTCTTCAATTATGGCGCCGATAAGCCAACGATTAGCGTCGGCAGCAATCATGTGCGCTTCAGCGGCACGAATGCTACCTTGCGCGTCACCAGCGACATGGCGACCTCCTATATCCTCGAAGAGGCCGAATTCGCCTTGGATCGGTCGATCAATCTGTTCATCGGTACCGATGAATCGATCCCCGAGAACCCGGATACGCTGGCCCAGAGCTTCCTGACCAATACGATCACTGATTGGCGCGCCTGGGTCCGCGGCCTTTCGATCCCTTTCGAATGGCAGGAAGAAGTCATTCGTTCGGCGATCACGCTCAAACTCTGCAGCTGCGAAGACACGGGCGCTATCGTCGCGGCATTGACGACATCGATCCCGGAAGCACCAAATTCCGCGCGCAATTGGGATTATCGCTTCTGCTGGCTGCGCGATGCCTTCTTCACCGTCGGCGCGTTGAACCGTCTGGGCGCCACGCAGACGATGGAGCGCTTCATCCGCTTCGTGATCGACGCGGTCTTGCGCGACGACGACATTTCGATTGCGCCGCTCTATCCGGTCTCACCGGCAGTGAGTTCCGATGAGCGCATCGCACCGGCGCTCGTCGGATATCAGGGCATGGGGCCGGTACGCATCGGCAATGCCGCGGTGTCGCAGATCCAGAACGACGTCTATGGCTCGCTCATCCTGACCGCCGCGCAAATGTTTTGGGACGAACGTTTGGCGCTCTCCGACAATGTGAGTCTCTATCATCAATTGCGCAATATGGGCCGGCTTGCGGCGCGCTATGCAGTCACCCCGGATGCCGGACCTTGGGAATATCGCGGCCGCGTCGTCATCAATACCTATTCGGCGGCGATGTGCTGGGCCGCGCTGCATCGCCTGGCACTGATCGCGGAGCGCGTCGGTGAGACCGCCGAGGCGGCCGAATGGGAGGCCGCCTCGCGCAAATTGCGGAGCGAGATTCTGGCACGGGCGACGACGCCCGACGGCTGGCTTTCAGGAGTTCTCGACAATGCGGTCGCCGATGCCACCTGTCTGCTGCTGCCGGAGATCGGGCTCCTGCCCGCAAGCGATCCACGCGTCGCCAAGACGCTCGAAATAACAGCCCAGCGCCTGATGCGCGACGGTTTCATCATGCGTTACAACGAAGCCGATGACTTCGGCCATCCGGAGACGGCTTTTCTCGTCTGCACCTTTTGGTATGTCGATGCTCTGGCGCTCGCCGGCCGGCGCGAGGAGGCGCGCGAGATCTTCACCAATGTCCTCTCTATTCGCAATGCCGCTGGACTTCTATCGGAAGACATCGCACCCCAAGCACGCACGCTCTGGGGCAATTTCCCGCAAGCCTATTCGCATGTCGGCCTCATTCATTCGGCCGCGCGCCTGTCGCGCGGATGGGAGGAGTCTTTATGGCGCGCATCGTGATCGTATCAAATCGTATTCCAGCGACATCGCCGAAAGGGCCGCAGGCCGGCGGCTTGGCGATCGGCCTCAAGGATTGCCTGAAGGACGGCGGACTCTGGTTTGGCTGGAGCGGCGACATCAGCGCGCAAACCAGCACGGACGCGAAGATCAGTCACACCGGTAAGATCGATGTCGCGACCATTGATCTGTCGCGCGAGGATTATAAGAAATTCTATGTTGGCTATTCCAATTCGACGCTCTGGCCGCTCCTGCATTTCCAACCCGGCCTCGTCGAGTTCGATCGCGCCCAATTCGAAACCTATCTCTCCGTCAATCACGCTTTTGCCCGCGCCCTCGCCCCTTTGATCCAACCGAGCGACATCATCTGGGCGCATGATTATCATCTGATTCCACTCGCCTGCTCTTTGCGCGCGCTCGGCGTCAAAAATCGAATCGGCTTCTTTCTCCATGTCCCCTTCGTTCCCGCGAGCCTCTTGAGCGTCCTGCCGCGGGCGGACAAGCTGATGCACATGCTCTGCACCTATGATGTCGTCGGCTTTCAAACACATCAGCATTTGCGCGATTTCGAAGATTGCGTGCGCAATTTTCTGAATGTGCCGATCGAGCCGGACGCCTCGATCGGCATCGACAATCATCCCTTACGGGCGATCGCCACGCCGATCGGTATCGATGCGCGTGCCTTCGCACGTCAGGCCAAACGCTCGGCACAAAGCCGCGTCACGAAAAGACTCGAAGAAAGCATGGTGGGCCGCGCCCTGATCATCGGCGTCGACCGGCTGGACTATTCGAAAGGCCTGCCCAATCGTTTCGAAGCCTTCGGGCGTCTCCTCGATCGCTTTTCCGAGCACCGCCTCAAAGTGAGCTATCTTCAGGTGGCGGCGCGCTCGCGCGAGGATGTCGCCGAATATCAGCGCCTGAAGCGCGATCTCGATCGGCGCGCAGGCGAAATCAACGGCCGCCATGCGGAATTCGATTGGGTGCCCTTGCGTTACATCACGCGCGCAGTCTCACGCGCAACGCTGGCCGGGTTCTATCGCAAGGCGCGCGTCGGCCTGGTCACGCCGCTGTGGGACGGCATGAATCTCGTCGCCAAGGAATATGTCGCAGCCCAAGATCCGGACGATCCCGGCGTTCTCGTATTGTCGCGCTTCGCTGGAGCCGCCGAAGAGCTGACCGAGGCGATCATCGTCAATCCGCTCGATTCCGACGAAATCGCCGAAGCGCTGCATCAAGCGCTGACCATGCCGCGTGCCGAGCGCAAGGCCCGGCATGAAAAGCTCTTCGAAAAAATCTGCCGCACGACAGCCGCCAGTTTCTGCCGCGACTTCATCAGCGCCCTGCTCGGCGAATCATGCGGCGCCGATCACATCACGACGACCTTGGTGCCGACTGCGACGCGATCATAAAGATCCTCGACGTCCTTGTTCATCATCCTGATGCAGCCCGACGAGACATTGGTGCCGATCGTATAAGGCTCGTTGGTGCCGTGAATGCGATAGAGCGAGGAACCAAGATAAAGCGCGCGCGCGCCCAGCGGATTTGCAGGCCCACCCGCCATGAACTTCGGCAGATCGGGCCGCCGCTTCAACATATCCTCCGGCGGCGTCCAGCTCGGCCATTCCGCCTTGCGGCTGACGGTCTTGACGCCGGACCACATGAAGCCGGGACGCCCGACGCCAATGCCATAGCGCAGCGCCTTGCCGCCCTTTTCGACGAGGAAGAGAAATTTGTTCGGCGTATCGATGACGATCGTGCCGGGCCTCTGCGGCCCCGTATAGTCGACTTCATGGCGCTGATAAATCGGATCGATGCCACGCGCCAGCCTGCTCGGGTCCGCGACGGCAGCCGAAGACGGCGCCGATCCATAAGCAAGCGCCGACATCTCATGCGAGGGCCGAGGCACGGCTGTCGAGAGTATGTGGCCGGTCAAGAGCAATTCGAGAAAGCCGCCGCCATAAGGACTCGAGACAGGTGCCGCGGCAGGCACCGCATAGGCAACCGGCTGACGTGCGGCGTCGCTCTCGGGCGCATTATAACTCTGCGCGGCGCGCGGATAGACGCCCCTGACGACCATGGTCTCCGCCGAGACAGGCAAAGGCAGGCTCAAGCAAAGGGCGCCGAAGATGCAAGAGGAGATGAAACTCTGACGTATCGAAACTGTTGCCATTGCCGTTGCACATAATAACCGACCGAACAGGTAAGGTTATAATCCAAAGGCGGCGCACGATCTCGTCCGTCATATCCTTGTGGTTAGCGGTTCTATAATGCTGCTTATAGGAGCGACTTCACTCATCCCTGCCAGAACCGACCGACGATCGATTCCGCACGACTAAACAGCTCATGCGACACGCGCTTCGAAGCCGCGGCGGCATTTTCGATCACCTGCGCCGGACGGGTCGCGCCGATAATCGCGGAAGAGACATTCGCCTGACGCAAGACCCAGGCGAGCGCGAATTGCGGCAAGGTCAGGCCCGCCTCTTGCGCCAGCGGAACGAGCCGCTCGACCGCGGCGAGCAAGTCCGGTTCGAGCCAGCGCTTTGGAAAAATCTCGCCCATGGTTTGGTGGCTCGCCCGTGAATCCGTCGGCAGAGCCGCTGCCGGCTTATATTTGCCGGTAAGAACGCCTTGCGCGAGCGGCGACCAGACGATCTGCGTGATCCCATAATCAGCGCAGAGCGGAAAGACTTCGGTCTGAGGATAGGGCCAGAGCAGCGAATATTGCGGCTGGCTCGACACGAAGGGCACGACATCCTCCATATTGGCTGCCGCTTCGATCTTGTCCATCGGCCATTCGCTGAAGCCGATATAGCGCACCTTGCCCTGACGCACGACCTCCGACAGCGCCTCCATCGTCTCCTCAAGCGGCGTCTCGGTATCATAACGATGGCATTGATAGAGATCGACGTAATCCGTCTTCAGGCGCTGCAAAGACTGATCGAGCTGCTTGAAGATCTGGGCGCGCGAAAGGCCCTGATCCGTGTCGCTCATCCGGCCATAGACTTTCGTCGCGAGGATATAGGACGTGCGATCGACGCCCTCCAACGCTTCGCCGAGCAAAGTCTCCGCGGCGCCGCGACCATAGACATTCGCAGTATCGAGAAAATTGATCCCCAAATCGAGGGCCGTGCGGACGCAGGCGATGGCCTCGGCCTTTTCGATACCGCCGGAATAGGTCAGCCAGGAGCCGAGCGAGATTTCGGAAACTTGCAGGTCGCTGTCACCAAGCTGACGTTGCTTCAAGACAAACTCCTCACAGAACGACCGAGTACATGCCGCCATTCAAGCAGAAAGGGTGCCATGCACGACAGGCGACAGGCAAGCGCACCCTGTCGCCGCAACCCGGAGTTGATGCTTTTACGCGGATTTCTATCGATGAGTCGATTTCATCCAATCCAAATACACTCTAACATGGTGGTCTCGACCATTGATCAACGGTGACGAAAAGATCCGGGTAAATACAAGACGCATCTGGGTCGAGGATGGAGAGGCCCTACGGGGAGGTCATGTCACAGCTCGTCCAAAAGACCCTTATCGACGTTTGGCCGAGGCTCTTTCGCTATGCCATGAGGCTCGCGCGCGAACCGGAGGGGGCACGCGATCTCCTTCAGCAATGCGCGCTCAACGCGCTCGGCGCACCAAATAAACCCATGGACGGCCGCGCCACGCGCGCGTGGCTTTTCCGAATTCTCCACAATGCGTGGATCGACAAATGTCGCCACGACCGGGTTGCCGTCATGGAGACGGCGACCGCCCCTATCGGTGGCGAGGCCTGGCACTTCGATGATCGCCTGATCAGCGAAATCACAGTGCGTCAAGCCTTGTCTCGTCTTGAACCTTCGCATAGGGAAATCATCGAATTAATTGACATCAGAGGGTTCAAATATGCCGAAGCGGCGGCTATGCTCGATCTTGCGCTGGGAACGGTGATGAGCCGCTTGAGTCGCGCGCGGCTGGCCTTATTGAAGGAGATCGAGGGCAGCAACTTGCGTTCGTTCGATCAAGAGCGACGGAGATCGTCGTGACGAACGAATGGGAAAAGTTGAACGCCTATGTGGATGGGGAGCTCGACGCGGCGGGTGCCGCCGAAGTCGCGGCCGCCATCGCGTGCCAGCCGAGCCTCGCTAAACGTGTCGCCACGCTCTCTCTCCTCAAGGCTACGACCGGCGAAATAGAGCCTACCGTGATGGTGGCTCCATCTCGTCAAATCAGGCCTTGGGCGCACGCCTGCATGGTCATGGTCGCGGTGGTCGCTCTCCTTCTGACAACAATCGGAAATCAGCCGGTTCTGCTGCCGTCCGACGCGGAATCGGGATGGATTTCCCCGGCAATCGCGGCACAGCTAGCCTGGATCGACGGCGATAGCTCCGCAGATCGATCAGAGAATGTCCGGGTCGGATTCAGTGGTGGCGAGACCATGCGCGTCCCTGACCTGAGCGCGGCCAGGCTCAAACTCGTTCACGTTTCGCTCAGACCTGAAGCAGGAAAGGCGAGCGGCCTTTTTCTCGGCTATGAGGGCATTCACGGCTGCCGCGTCGGATTATGGATCGGCAGCGTGCCGGCAAGCACTGCCGAGAGCGCGCATCCTGTCAAGGCTCACGGGCTCTCCGCCTATGCGTGGCGGGTCCACAAAATGGGCTATGTGCTCCTGGCCCAAGGGATGGATAAGCAGCGGCTGGGTCTCTTGGCTCAATCCGTGGCGCATATCACGCAAGACGGCGATCGTCTCGATGCGACGGTCGAAGCCGTTCTGCGCCGCACAACCATCGTCGGCGCCTCCTGCGCGACCTGACCGCTCTAAAAAAATCGACACTCCTCGGAATATTCTTGCCGGGTGAGCCGTCTTTATCTTCCGTCAGCGCATTTCAGTCACCTGCGCTTGGTTCGCTGAACCGGCTCTGCGGAGAGCCGGCCGAACCTGTGACGGAGGAAACTCATGTTGGATCGACGACAGCTTCTCAAGGCACTAGGCAGTACCAGCTTTGTGGCGGGCGCCGGCGCGCTCGCCGGGATTCCTCTGTCGGCCGCGGCGGCAGAAATGGGGATGCTCCCCTTCGCCAATGGCGAGCGGCCTCTCGTCAAATATCCGCAAAAACGGCCGCTCCTGCGCATGACGACACGGCCGCCGCAGCTCGAAACACCCTTCTCCGTGTTCAATGAAGGGATCATCACGCCGAACGATGCCTTTTTCGTTCGCTACCATCTCGGCGATGCGCCACCCGCAAACCTCGATCCTGACACCTACAAGTTCGAGGTGAAGGGCAAGGTCAATACCCCTCTCACGATCTCGCTGAATGATCTCAAGACGCAATTCCAGCCGGTCGAAATCGTCGCCGTCAACCAATGCTCGGGCAATAGTCGTGGCTTCTTCGAGCCGCGGGTCGCCGGCGGACAGGCAGGCAATGGCCTCATGGGCAATGCGCGTTGGAAGGGTGTGCCGCTGAAGGCAGTGCTCGACAAGGCAGGTGTTCAGGCCGGCGCGAAATACGTCAGCTTCGACGGCTATGACGGGCCGGTCATGCCAGTAACGCCGGATTTCGCCAAGGCGCTGGAAATCGACCATGCTCTGGATGGCGAAGTCATGCTCGCCTATGAGATGAACGGGACCGATATCCCCATACTCAATGGCTATCCCATTCGGCTGATCGTGCCGGGCTATTACGGCACCTATTGGGTCAAGCACATCAGCGCGAACACGGTGCTCGACCACGAGCTTGATAGTTTCTGGATGAAGACGGCCTACCGCATCCCGAACAATACATGCGCCTGCGTTCCGCCCGGTACCGCGCCGAAATCCACCACACCGATCGGCAAATTCGATGTGCGCTCCTTCATCACGAGCCTTTCCAATGGCGCTAAAGTGCCCGCCAAGAAAGAGGTGGTTGTGAAGGGCATCGCGTTCGACGGCGGCTACGGCGTTACCGAGGTCGCCCTTTCGACGGATGGCGGACACACTTGGACGGACGCGAAGCTCGGCAAGGATCTCGGCAAATATTCGTTCCGGGAATGGCAGACGGCTGTCAAGCTCACGCCCGGCGCGCATGCGCTGAAGGTGAGAGCCGTGAACCGCATCGGCCAGTCGCAGCCCATGGAGCCGCTCTGGAATCCGGCCGGCTACATGCGAAATGTCGTCGAGACCGTCAATGTCCACGCTGCTTGAGGGGGCAATAATGAGAAAGACAGGTTCCGCAGTCATCCTTGCGGTCTTGCTCGCCGGGGTCGCCCTCGGCGCAACGGCGGTCCGTGCCACGCCAGTCGTCTACAACCCACCGCCCGAAACCGCTAAACTCAAGCCCGGGCCTGGGGTCGAGGTCGCTACAGACAATTGCTCGGTATGCCATTCAGCCGATTATGTTCTCACGCAACCGCCAAAGCGCGGAAAGGCCTTCTGGCAAACGGAGGTGACCAAGATGATCAAACTCTATGGCGCCTCGATCACAAAAGAAGACGCCAGCAAGATCGCGGACTATCTGGCCGCGACCTATTGAGGCTCAATGCTTCGGGGAGAAAGCAACGTGAAGCAGGTCGAACAAGCGGTTTGAACGCCTCCCGACGAAACGAAGCCTTCCGCCCCTAAAAACATCGCGTCGGGCATTTCCTCCCGACGCGATCAAGGCCCGAAAGCGCCGCTAAAACGACGCTCTTCGGGTCAAATTTCCTTCAAAAATGGCACGATCTGGAAAATATCCTTGTCGTTGTATCGACCAGAGATCCGCGCCTCCTTCTGGTCCAATTGCCCAAGAATGACATAGTCGCTTTCCGCATTGATGCATTTCTTGAAAAGC
>DAIESR010000296.1 GCA_027346205.1 Beijerinckiaceae bacterium | reverse complement strand
TGATCGCCATGCCGCATCTCACCGTCTCGGTCGAACGCTTTGCGCTGGCGGGTGCCTTCATCATATCGCGCGGCGCCAAGACCGAAGCCGTCGTCGTCACCGCCACCATCAGCGCGAAAGGTTTCAGCGGCCGCGGCGAATGCGTCCCATACGCACGCTATGGCGAAACCGTCGACAGCGTCTTGGCGCAGATCGAATCGGCGCGCCCTGCGATCGAATCGGGCGCCGACCGGCTAAATCTGCAAGAGCTTCTACCAGCCGGCGCGGCGCGCAATGCGCTCGATTGCGCCTTATGGGATTTCGATTCGAAAAGACTAGGCATCGCTGCTTATCGGCTCGCCGGCCTAGCTCCTTTGTCGCCGGTGACGACAGCCTTCACTTTATCGCTCGGGACACCGCAGGAAATGGCGGCGGCAGCCACATCGGCTCACGCGCATCCACTTCTCAAACTGAAGTTTGGTGGAACAGGCGACATTGCGCGACTCGCGGCGGTGCGCGCCGCGGCACCTTCGGCCACGCTGATCGTCGATGCCAATGAGGCATGGTCGCAAGCGGATCTGCGATCCCATCTCGAAGCCTGCGCCGAGCACGGTGTCGCGCTTATCGAGCAGCCCTTGCCGGCCGGCGCCGATTCGGCTCTTGCCGAGATCCCGCATCTCGTGCCGATCTGCGCCGACGAGAGCCTGCATGATCGGCACGATCTCGCAGCCCTGCGCGGCCGCTATGACGCGGTGAATATCAAGCTCGACAAGGCCGGCGGGCTGACCGAGGCCCTGGCACTCCTCGATGAAGCCGAGAAACTCGGTTTCTCCGTGATGGTCGGCTGCATGGTCGCCTCCTCGCTCGCGATGGCGCCGGCGCTGCTCCTCGCGGCCCGCGCCCGTTTCGTCGATCTCGATGGACCGCTGCTGCTGGCGCACGACCGGACAGAAGGCCTCGTCTATGAGGGCTCCCTCGTCTATCCGCCCTCCCCGGCACTGTGGGGCTAGAGCATCAGACCCGCAGGTGGGAACCGGCTGCGGGACAAATCTGATGCGAGAACAAAAAGACAAGAGCGGCAGCACCGATTCTATCGGAGCGTTGGTCGCTCTAAATACTGGCCGCTATGCCGTCGCCGGGAGGCGCCGGTGCAAAGCCGCCGCAATCAACATAAGTCCCAACCCCACGGCCGCCAGAGCAGCCATCGCGAGATAGGCATGGGCACCGTAAAGATACGTCAGCCGGCCACTGGCCATTGTCGCGAGCGCCATGGACAAGAGCCATGGCGGCAGAGGCCCAGCCCTGCATGCGCGCCCTATGATTGCGGCCAGCGAGCGCGCCGAGCGCCAGCACTGCACCCATATAGGTGGCGGCAAAACTCAGTGAATGCATGACCTGCAAGAGGAACACGATGGTCGCGCCCGGATTGAGACTCATCGCGACCCATCGAACGACCGCGCCGGCGGCGCCAAGCGTCAAAAGACTGAGCGCCTGGCGAATGCCGCGGATATAGCGGCCGCCAAAAATAAACAGCACACTTTCCGACATGACACCGATCGCCCAGGCGAGGCCAATCGCTCCCGATGTGAAGCCATTGCTCTTCCATTGCAAAGTGCCGAAAGCATAGATTTCGGCATGGCTCGCCTGCACCAAAGCTGCCGCCATGATCACGAGAATCGCAAGCGGCAAAGCGTGCCGATCCTCCGTCAGCCCGCCACGCGCCGAATGATCGAATCGCAACCTGCGCATCGTGAGCGCGGTGGCAACCGCCGCAATCGCCGGAAAAATCGAAAGCAGCGTCAAGGCATAGATGATTCGTTCACCAGGAAAAGCGCCGACGATCAGCCCCGAGAGCAGCATCATCGACAAGACGCTCAGCGATGCGCCGACTCTGATCCGGCCGAATTGGATGCGACGCAAGCCGATCTTCTCGAAGCGACGAATCTCCGCAAGCGACAGCGCATCGGCAAGCGCCGGCATGCTGCCTTGCGCCGAAATCGCCAGAACCGAACCCAGAAAGACGAGCGCGAACCCATGCGCGAAGCCGAGGCTGAAAAAGCCGATCGCCATGAAGCAGGCGCAAAAGGCCAGAGTCGCCGCGATGCCGCGCCGATCCGCAATATAGGCAATGATCGGCATGAGAAGCACGCGCAGGATCAAAGGCGTTGCCAGCGTGGCTGCAATCTCCGAAGCCGAAAAGCCCCGGGCAGCGAGCCACACCGGAAAATAAGGCAGGTACAGGCCAAATGGCAGGAAGAGCGCGGCGCTGAGGCCGGAAAGACGCCAAGCCCTGGCGCCCTCGATCCGCCGCGCGGCAGTTCTCGATCGCGACACCGGCCGGCTAGAGTATGAGTGCATCAGCTTGAATCGCCATCACGCTCTAGGTGTGAACTTTCAGGAGGTTGTCCATTCGGCCCTGACCGAGGAAGCTGG
>DAIESR010000294.1 GCA_027346205.1 Beijerinckiaceae bacterium | reverse complement strand
ATGCTCGATGTCGATCACGGAACCTATCCTTTCGTGACGTCTTCGAATACAGTTGCTGCCACTGCTGCGATCGGCTGCGGTCTCGGTCCCAAGGCAATCGGCTATGTTCTCGGCATCGCCAAGGCCTATACGACACGCGTCGGCGGCGGACCGTTCCCGACCGAACTCACGGATGAGATCGGGCAATTGATCGGCGACAAGGGTCACGAATATGGCGTCAATACTGGTCGGCGGCGGCGCTGCGGCTGGTTCGATGCCGTTCTCGTCCGCCAAGCGGTAAAGACGTCGGGCATTGATGGGATTGCCTTGACGAAGCTCGATATTCTCGACGGGTTCGAAGAGATCAAGATCTGCGTCGGCTATCGGCACGATGGCAAGATTCTCGACCGCATGCCGGCGAGCCAGGCCGTGCAGGCGAGCCTTGAGCCAATTTATGAAGTCTTCCCCGGTTGGCAACAGACGACACAGGGGGCGAGATCATGGGTCGATCTGCCGGCGCAGGCGATCAAATATGTTCGTCGGATCGAGGAGCTGATCGAGGCTCCCGTGGCACTTCTTTCCACAAGCCCGGAGCGTGAGGACACGATCCTGGTTCATAATCCTTTCCGCGACCGTTAAAACGGGACGCCGGCAAAAACGAATCTGTGCTCGCATCCCAATGGAACTTCTGGACTTGATCAGCTGATCTAGAACCTGTCCCTTTGGAGGCCGGTTGGCTTTTCTGGCGGTGACATACTCATGCCACTGCTCTTTGTTCTGCTTTACGATCATCTCCGAAAACCTTCTTTCGGAATCGTGCTTGAGGCCCGCCGCCGGTTGACGGATGGGTCGGGGAATGCTCTGAAAACACGATGGCTGAATATTACCCGCTGCTTGCCAAGGCCGTCGCGGGCCTGCCGAATGCCACGCCCGACGTGCGGCGCGCGGTCTATGATCGTGCCCGCAAGGCGCTTTTGGCGCAATTGCGGAACCTTGAGCCGCCCGTAGCGGAAGCCGATATCGCGCGCGAGTCGGAGGCCTTGGACGGCGCTGTCGCGCGTCTGGAGGCTGAATTGGCTGGGCGCGATGGTCAGCAGGTGCAAGCGCCGGCGGTCAATCCGCCCACTCCGCAGGTGCAGAAACCTGCCGGGAAGGCCGCACCGCCGCCCGTCGCGCCAGCGTCCCGCATGCCACTGTCGCCGGGGCGACCAGTTGGGCCTGTGCCGCCGCCGACTGTGCCGTCTGGCTCGATGCCGCAGCCGGGGCACCCCGCGGCGGGGCGAAATCCTGGTGTATCGGACCGCGCGAAGGGCGCTAACGAATCGGAAGCGCGCAATTTCGCATTGCCGGGCGGGCCGGGCCAAAAGGCGAAGCCGGGTCCAGAGATGGACACTGAAGCCCGGTATGTCGAAACATCGGACTCTTTGGATGAGGCCGAATCGGGCGGCGCCATCGATGAGGCCGCGGGCTGGGATCGCCAGAGGCCGCGTGCCGAGGGGCTGCGTCCCTATGCGCCGCAGCCGGGCGCGGCCGAAGAGACGCGGAGTACCTATCGGCTCTGGATTGTCGGCGGCATCGTCGCTCTGGTCGTTGTTGGTGTAGCGATCGCAGCGTGGGTCTTGCGCGATCGCCCGGATCGGCTCGCCAAATTGAAGTCGCCGGTGCCTGTGCAGCTGGAAAAGAAGGGCAAGATCATCGAGCGTATCGGTGCCGGATCCAAGGAGGAGGAGCCGAGCCATAGTGCGGAGGTCGCGCCTGCCAATCCCACGCCTGCCAATCCCACGCCTGTCAATCCCACGCCTGTCAATCCCGCATCTGTTTCCGCTCCTGCGCCGAAGGCCAGCGCCAGCGATAGCGGCCAAACCATTCCCGTCGCGCAGCGGGCAGCCCTGCTCGTTGCGGCACCGGATGAACCGAATAAGATGAAAACCTATGTCGGGACCGTGGTCTGGCGGCTCGACAATGTGAGCAATGGCGCCGGCCAGCCACTTGGCACGGCCGTCCGCGCCGATATCGATATTCCCGGCGACAAGATGAAGGTCGCCATGGTTCTGCAAAAGAACATGGATGCGAGCCTGCCTGCCTCACATACGATCACTGTGAACTTTACCGTTCAGTCAGATAGTTTGACCGGCGGGATCAAGCAGATCAGCGTGCCGCTATTGCGGCAAGACGATTCGCCGACCGGAGATGCGCTCATCGGCGTTCCGGTGCCGATCACGGACAATTCTTTTCTCATCGGCTTGAGCCGCGGCAGCGCCGAAGCGACCAATCTCGATTTGATCAAGCAACGTGCATGGTTCGATATCCCGATCCTTCTCGGCAATGGCCGGATCGCCAAACTGACTTTTGAAAAGAGCACATCCGGCACACGCACGATCGATGAAGCGATCACTGCTTGGCAGGCGCAGTAATCAGCGGCGCGGCTCGCGGGAAGCAAAGATCAATGCCGCTCGGCGCGGCACGGAAAAGACATAATAAACAAAAATATAATAAGCGAAAACACAGGCTGTGGTGCACGAAAACGCGTGAACGACGGCGGCTGAATGATGAGTTCCGGGCCGGTTGAGGCGGCAATGAGTCGAAGCTTGCCCATGATGTTGGAGCGTCTTAGTAGCGCATAGCGAATGGCAGGTGAGCGGCGCAGGTGAGCGCTGTACGGGGCGATGAGCTGTAAAGGACCGGCGTCGAACCCGGGGCCAGCCAGGACGAAAACGGGCAAAATTATATTAAACAAAGTGGTCATACGGCTAACTTCCAGCTGCCGATTCGGAGGCCAAAACATCAATGTTGGCAGTCGCCGTGTTCCATTCCTGTCTGTCATCGGCCGCCGGCGGCATCGTATCAGCGCCGCGAAAGAAACCTCTCATGCTCAGAATATTCGCCCTGTCTCTCAGCCTGTTCATTTTGGCGATTGATCCCGCTTTGGCGCAGGCGCCATCCGAAGCGACCCAAGTCAGCCGCATCTTCGACGTTGTGCGCGACGGCACCAAGATCGGCACCGATACGATCGAGATCGATACGAATGGTGATACGATCACAGTAAAATTCACCACGCATATTTCTGTCGTGATCATGTTCATCGAAGCTTATCGATACGAACATTCCGCCACTGAAACTTGGACGGCGGGTCAGTTCGTTTCGTACAAGTCGCGCACCAATGACAACGGGAAGAAGCATAGCCTTTCGGCGATAGTCGTCGACGACAAGCTCGATC
>DAIESR010000289.1 GCA_027346205.1 Beijerinckiaceae bacterium | reverse complement strand
GGGTCTCACGCAGCGCCGCCGCTTCATTTTATTGTACTCCCCTGTTCACCAGGCCCCTTGCAAAAGTCCTCGTAAGTCGATATTTCGATATCTATCGACTTATCGAGTGTTTGAAGAGAGGGCCAGTGGATGGAACCCCGAACGGACGTGCATAAGCCCTTCAACGTCCTCTTTCTCTGCACCGGCAATTCGGCCCGCTCGCTCATGGCGGAAGCGATCCTCAACCGGCTGGGCCAAGGGCAATTCCGCGCGTTCAGCGCCGGCTCGCATCCCAAGGGCGAAGTCAACCCCTACGCGCTCACGGCGCTAGAGAAAGCTGGCTTTTCGACGGAGGGGCTGCGCTCGAAGAGCTGGGACGAATACGCGGGTAGCGGCGCGCCGGCGCTCGATTTCGTCTTCACGCTTTGCGATTCGGCCGCTGGCGAGACATGCCCGCATTGGCAGGGGCAGCCCATGACGGCGCATTGGGGTCTGCCGGACCCCGCTGGTGTCAGCGGTAGTGAAGCAACAAAGCACCTCGCTTTCACCGATACGCTCCGCATGCTCGGCAATCGCGTCGGCATTTTCACCGCCTTGCCTTTGCACAGTCTCGACCTCCTCTCCCTGCAGAACCGGCTCGATACGATCGGCAAGACCGTGCCGAGCACGGAACCCGCGTGACCACACGATGATTCTCGTAGACAAATTCGAAGCGCCGGAAGCGATCGCTCTGCTCAGCGCCCTGGCGCAGCCGTCGCGGCTCGAGATCTTTCGGCTTCTCGTGCGCTATCTGCCCTATGGCCTGCCGGCCGGCGATATCGCCCGGCTGCTCGCGATTCCGCACAATACGCTCTCGACCCATTTGGCGGTGCTCGAACAGGCGCAGCTCGTTCTTTCGCGCCGAGAGGGCCGCTCTATCATCTATGTCGCGCATCGCAATCGCGCGCTCCAGCTCACCGCCTTTCTACTCGCCGATTGCTGCAGCCTGTCGCAACAAGCCTGCGCGCTTGCCGAAACAGCCGAGCCGACACTGCCCTTCCCTGCCAAGAGAGAAGCTCCCATGCCCGACAAGATCATGAATGTGCTCGTGCTCTGCACCGGCAATTCGGCACGTTCCATTCTCGCCGAAGCACTGTTGAACAAAGAGGGTCAAGGCCGCATCCGGGCGTTCTCGGCCGGCAGCCAGCCCAAGGAAGCGCCGAACCCGCATGCGCTCGCGCTGCTGCAGGAGCTCGGCTATGACACCACCGCTTTCCGCTCGAAGAGCTGGAGCGAATTCGCCGGCCCTGAGGCACCGCAGATGGATTTCATCGTCACCGTCTGCGATTCCGCCGCGGGCGAAACTTGCCCCTATTGGCCTGGCCACCCGCTCGTTGCGCATTGGGGCATTCCCGATCCGGCGGCTGTCGAAGGCAGCGATGCCGAAAAGCGCGCCGCCTTCATGGACACATATCGCCGCCTTACGGCGCGTGTCACCGCCTTCGTCAATCTCGATATTGCACGGCTCGATCTTCCGACCTTGAAACAAAAGCTCGCCGAGATCGGCGGCATGGATGGCGCGACGGAGATGGCGCTGCTGCAGAGCCGCGCCGCCTGACGTTTCCACCCGAC
>DAIESR010000263.1 GCA_027346205.1 Beijerinckiaceae bacterium | reverse complement strand
AGGAATCCAAGTAAACGGCACGAAAGGCAGCGGTGAGAGCCAGCCGCCGAGGAACAATATGGTCATCATCGCGCACATGGTGACGATGGCCACAGATTCAGCGAGCATGAATAGCATGTAGGGGGTCGAGGAATATTCGACCATGAAGCCGGCCACCAGTTCGGATTCCGCCTCGACGAGATCGAAGGGCGGCCGGTTCGTCTCCGCCAAAGCGGAGATGAAGAAAATCACGAACATCGGAAACAGCGGCAGCCAATACCAGCCGAACAGGCCGAGGCGCGTATCTTGCGCTTTGACGATATCGGTTAGATTGAGCGAACCGGCACAGAGAAGAACGGTGATGATCACGAAGCCGATGGAGACTTCGTAAGACACCATCTGCGCCGCCGAGCGCAGCGCCGACAGGAAGGGATATTTCGAGTTCGATGCCCAGCCGCCCATGATGATGCCATAGATGGAGAGCGAGGAGATCGCGAAAATATAGAGAATGCCGACATTGAGATTGGCGATCGCCCAGCCATTATCGATGGGAATGACCGCCCAGGCCGCAAGCGACAGAACGCCCATGACGAAAGGCGCGAGCAGAAACACAACTTTGTTCGCCCCGTCAGGAACCACCGGCTCCTTGAGGACGAATTTGAGCATGTCGGCAAAGCTCTGCAACAGTCCCCAAGGTCCGACGACATTGGGGCCACGCCGCAATTGCACCGCCGCCCAGATCTTGCGATAGGCATAAAGCACATAGGCGATATAGATCAGGAGTGCCACGAGAAGCACGACGCTCTTGATGAGCGTGAGAAGCAGCGGCAACAGCCAATCTGTGGTCATGACGCCTTTCCTATTCCGCTGCCTGCGGCACGTTTTGCTTCATCTGCGCCAAGGCCGAACATTCGGCCATGACCGCCGAAGCCCGCGCAATCGGATTGGTCATATAGAAATCCGTGACCGGCGCAACGAAAGGCGTAGCTTCAGCCGAAGCCTCGCCAGACGCGAGCTTTTCGAGCTGCGCGACATCGCCCTTGGCGATCGCATCAAGCTCTTTGAAAAACGGATGCTGCTGATAGAGTAGCGCCCGCAGTCCTTGCAAGGAGTCGAAGGGCAGCTTCGCATCGAGCACGGCGGACAGAGCGCGCAAAATCGCCCAATCCTCGCGCGCGTCGCCGGGCGGAAAATTCGCCCGCTCGGCCCATTGCACGCGGCCTTCCGTGTTGACGTAGAGACCCGATTTTTCCGTGTAGGTGGCACTGGGCAGAATGACATCGGCCCGCTCGGCGCCGCGATCGCCATGCGTGCCTTGGTAAATCACGAAAGCGCCGGGCGCGATCTCGATCTCGTCGGCACCAAGGTTGAAGAGCACATCGAGCCCGCCCGCTTTCGCCATGGCGGCAGCATCGAGCCCCCCGGCACCGGGCACGAAGCCGAGATCGAGGCCACCCACGCGCGCGGCCGCCGTATGCAGGATGCCGAAGCCGTTCCAGCCGTCCTTGACGAAGCCATGCGCCATTGCCGTTTTGGCGGCGAGACTAAGAACAGCGCCGCCATCTGCGCGCGCAAGCGCGCCCTGCCCGATCAAGAGGATCGGGTGCTGGACATCGACCGGCAGAACTTAACTGAGCCGCGCCAGCGTTTCGGCACCGCCGCCGAGATAATGATAATCATAAGTCAGATCGACCTGCTCGCTGCCGATCACGCCGATGAACACATTGCCTTTGAGCCAGCGCTTGCGGATGCGCGCATTGAAGACCGGCGCTTCCTTGCGCGGATTGGCACCGACGATAATGATGGCATCGGCGTCTTCTATGCCGACGATTGTCGGATTGAAAATATAGCTCGCGCGCCCGAACGCAGGATCGAGCTTGGCGCCATCCTGGCGGCAATCGAGCGAGGTGACGCCGAGATTGCCCATCAGGAGCTTGAGCGCGAACATGTCTTCGACGGCGCAAAGATCGCCGACGATGGCGCCGATCTTCTCCGGCCGGGTCGCCTTCACCCGCGCAGCGATCGCCGCGAAGGCTTCGGCCCAGGAGGCCGGACGCAGGCGACCATTTTCGCGCAGAAACGGCCGATCGAGCCGCTTGGCCTTCAACCCGTCGACGATCTGCCTTGTCTTGTCGGAAATCCATTCCTCATTCACGGCATCATTGACGCGCGGCAGAATGCGCATCACTTCACGGCCGCGCGTATCGATGCGGATCGCCGAGCCCAAAGCATCCATGACATCGATCGAATCGGTTTTGGTCAGCTCCCAGGCGCGCGCCTTGAAGGAATAGGGCTTCGGCAAAAGCGCGCCGACCGGCCAGAGATCAGCAACATTGCCTTGCAGCTCCGAGCCCATCGCGGTTTCGAGATAGGTGGTGATCTCCATATCCTCGCCGCGGCCGATCGCGCCCATATCGCCCGTGCCGGCAACTTCCGCGGTGAAGCGGACGCAGCGAGTGCAATGGATGCAGCGCGTCATCGAGGTGCGCACCAGCGGACCGATATATTTGTCTTCGACGGCACGCTTATTCTCCGCATAGCGGGAGGAATCCACGCCGAAGGCCATGGCCTGATCCTGCAAATCGCATTCGCCGCCCTGATCGCAAATCGGGCAATCGAGGGGATGATTGATGAGCAGGAATTCCATCACGCCATGGCGCGCCTTCTTCACCATGTCCGATTTGGTGAAGACGACAGGAGATTCACCATTCGGA
>DAIESR010000241.1 GCA_027346205.1 Beijerinckiaceae bacterium | reverse complement strand
GCCCGCCTCATTCAAGTAAAACCTGGCAGGTAATTTCTTGCCGCGATCGATCATTCAAGTGAAATGTGCCAAAATTGGTACTTTACCGCAAGCTTTTTTGGCAATCAAAGACCTACGATTTGGGGGAATTCGATTTTCGTTACTGTAATCGGTTCGCCTTGGCATAGATGATCATAATGCGGCCTTCCCACGCAACTCCGCCGCGACAATCAGCAGCGGCTCCTCGCCCTCATAAAGCGCAGCCACCACTTCCGCTCGCCTGTGGAGCACAGCACGCTGGTTGATCGTGCCTTTGTCGGTGATCTCGCTCGCATCGATCGCAGGCGGCTCGGCGAGCAGAGCCGCGCGCATGATACGTTCGGAGGCTCCACCCGCCATGGCCGAAAGCCGGCCGAAAATCTCGTGAAATTTTTGCCGGACCGCCGGATGGCTCAAAACATCAATCGGTTCGGCGCCGGCGGCGAGATCCGGCGCGAGGCCACGGCAGGCCTCAAAATCAGGAAAGACGAGCGCGGCAAGTGCATCGCGATTTTCGCCCGAGATCACGACATCGCGCAAGAACGGCGCACCGACCGCGAGGATGCGGGCACGCAGCGGGCCAATGCTGACCGAGGTGCTGCTCGAAAGCTTGAAATCCTCGCCGATGCGTCCTTCAAAAACGAATCCGCGTTTGGGCTCGCTGTCGTCAGCGAAGGCCAAAGCATCGCCGAGGCGATAATATCCTTCCGCATCGAAGGCTCGGCGCGTGAGGTTCTCGTCGCGCCAATATCCGGGCGTGACATTCGGACCTTTGACACGGGCTTCATATTTGCCGCCGCTCGGCGCGAGCTTCAGCGCGATGCCGGGCAAAGGCAGACCCACGCGGGGAAATGTCGGATCGAGCGCGCTTTGCGTCAGATCCATGTGAAACAAGACCGAGGGCGCGGTCTCCGTCGCGCCGAAACCGCTGATCATTCCAATGCGCTCGCCGCAGCTCGCCGTTGCGATCGCATCAAACGCCGCGATCATTGGCGGTGGAAGCGAGGCGCCGGCGAAAAAGGCAAGTTTGAGCGATCGGAAGAAGTTTTCCGCCAGCGCTCGGTTGTCAACGAGATATGGCAGCAGCGCCTCATAGCCTTTCGGAACATTGAAGAAGATCGTCGGCGAGATTTCGCGCAGATTCCGCACCGTCTCCGCGATACCCGCCTGCGTCGGCCGGCCCTGATCGATATAAAGCGTCCCGCCATGGTGAAGCGCCATGCCGAAATTATGATTGCCGCCGAAACTGTGATGCCAGGGCAGCCAATCGACCAGCACGAGCGGCTCTTTGCCGAGAAATGGCAGCGCATGCGCAATCATCACCTGATTGGCGCAGAGCATCCGATGATTGGTGACGACACCTTTCGGCGCCGCCATGGAGCCGGAGGTGAAGAGGATTTTGGCGATCGTGTCGGCCCCGACTTTCGCATGCGCCGCCTCGACCGCTCGCGTCGGCGTGGTGGCGAGAAGGCGCGAAAAATCACTGGCCGCGCGCGCGACCAGCGGCGCGTCACCGACGAGAATTTCGACATGGTCAGGCACGCAAGCTTTGATCGCCGCGCCAAAACGCCGGCCGTCCTGCGCAAAGACGAGGCCGGGCGTGAGCCGAGCGATGATCTCTTTCAGCTTGGCGAAATCTTGCGAGACAAGCGCATAGGCCGGCGAAATGGGCGCATAGGGAATGCCGACATAAAGCGCTGCGAGCCCCAAGAGCGCATGAGCTATGCTGTTGCCCGACAGAATGACGAGAGGGCTTTGCGCATTAAGGCCGCGATCGAGAAGCGCCTGGCCGAGCGCTCGCGCTCCGGCCTTGGCTTGCGCGAAGGTGAGAGATCGCCATGCCCCATGGCTGTCGCGCTCGGCGAGAAAAATACGATCCGGCGCCAGACTGGCCCAATGATCGAGCCGCGCCGTGACGCTGTCGTCATAGGCCGCGAGCGCAAAAGGCGCGCGCGCGTAAATCACACCGTCACGGCCGCGTTCGATTTCCACATCGAGCGGGCCGAGATCCACCGCGCGCAGCTGCGGAATTTTGGAACGAGACAGCATGATTGACCCTGCCGCGTCATGCGAACCGCAGCGAGAAAACCTTAGCCCTGGCAAGATGCGCGGTGTGGAAGGGCTTATAGCGCATTCCTGCCAAATGTACCGGCCCGGCTTCACCTGAAAAGCTAGAGCGCGGCATCCTCCGGGATTTTATAGAGTGGGATGATCCGCACGGGCTTTCGCGAATTCTGACGGGCGCCCAGCACCGGGTCCACCGCGGAGGCCGGCAGGATGCGTTCGGCCTTGACGATTTTAGCGCCTTGGGCCGCGGCATCGCTCGGGCCTAAGCGTAATGCATAGAAGCCGAGGAGACAGAAGGAAAGGATGAGAGCCACGCCCATTCGGCGTGCCCGGCGCTCCCGCTGGAAAAGCGGATTGTGCCGTCGCGATTGACGGCGGCTCGGGTAAAGAGCTTCGATAGCCATTGTCCAAAACTCCCTTGCAGCAGGGAGATATTGGCCAATTCGCGGGATGTTCGACGTGCGGGTGCGCACGCGCTATTTTGGGGCGCTGCCAAAATCTAGGCGATGCGCGAATAAAGCTATATAAGTATTGACATAGATAAATGCAGGTCGAAATAATATCCGACCGTGCCAACTGTAGCGAAATATGGCCCGACATCTGAAAGCGCTTGATGCCCATGACCCGTTGTATATGAGCTTATAGGGCACAAGACCGAAGTTTGGTTTTTCGCGAATGCCCTCGTGCTGGCGTCGGTTCTTTCCACACGCCAAAGTCGCCGCAAAGGATGTTGGGAGTGAAGAGCAAGGCTCAGCCGGCGCATGTCGCCATCGAAATCAATCTGCCGAACGGCGGCAGCTTCGGGCCGGAAGATCTCGCCCTGATCGATGCCATTCGCAGCGTGCGCTCGATCATCGGGGCGAGCCGCACGCTCGGTCTCTCCTATCGCAAATGCTGGTTGACCGTCGACGCGCTGAATCGCACTTTCGAAAGCCCGGTGGTCGCCACTTTTCCGGGTCGGCGTGGTGGCGGCGCCGAAATCACGCCATTCGGGGAAAGGCTGGTCGCGCTCTATCGCTCCATCGAGCGCCATGCTGCAACCTCGGCGAAAAAATCGCTCGAAGAACTCACGACTTCTCTCGATTGGACGTTCGATCCGAAGGCCAGGGCCGCGGGCGCGGAGCGCGATCTGGCGTGAGATCACGCTCGGAAATCGCCACCGCCTTGATCATCGCCCAGGCCTTGAGACCCGGCACGAGCGCCAGCCGCTCCACCGATTCCCGCGTGATGAGCGAATGGACGCGCGTCGTCCCGAGAGCGAAGGTCGCCCGCACATAGGGCGGCATCAAATATTCGAGTTCGGCGATTTCGCCCGGCAGGCGATTGGTGATCGACACATCCATCGGCCGCGACAAAGCGATCGACACATCGCTCGCATCGATCCGAACCTGCACAGCCGAATCGACCGGATGTTCGATCAAGGGCACACGCAATTCGCCGTCGCCGAAGAATAATGTCGTCAGCGACAGCTCCATGTCATGGCGCAGCACGCGCGCGAAGATCGTTGTTTCGAGCAGCGGGGGAGCGGCCGGCGGTTTCACAAGGACCTGAGCGGGGGTTTCTGCATGAAAATATTGCAACCGTTGAAGACTGATCGGGCCGATCAGGAAAGCGGCTCGATACGGACGGAGACGTCGGCAGGCTTTCCCCAATAAGGCGCGGATGTCACGAGAATATCCGCGCCCGCCGCGGCATAAAGAGCGGCATTGTCAGCAGTGATGCCGCCGGCTGCCGCGACAAGAGGACGCTGCTGCCACTTGGCGAGCGCCTGACACAGCGCCGCGACCGCCTCCGGCTTGAATTTCTCCGTTTGGATGATATCGGCGCCGGCCGCCGCCCAATCCAGCGCCTCTTCCGCATTGCCGATCTCGACGATGATCTTTTTCTCCGGCGCGGCGCGTTTTACCCCGGCCACGATCTCTTCCACCGCAGCGTCGCGGAGAAATCCGCGATGTTCGGGAAAGATCAAGATCGTCTCCGAAAGGCCCTGCCGATGCGGCGTGGCGCCGCCTGCGAGGATCGCCTTCAAGGACACGGCCTTGGTGCCCGGCGCGTTCTTTCTGGCGCAGGCAATCGTAATATCCGGCTTTGCCATGCGCGCGGCCTCGACAATGGCGCGCGTCGTCGTGGCAATGCCCGAAGCAACCTCGACAAGCGTCTGTGCCACTTTCCAGGTGCGCAGCAGCGCCGACGCCGATCCGGTCGCGGAAAGTAG
>DAIESR010000262.1 GCA_027346205.1 Beijerinckiaceae bacterium | reverse complement strand
CGCGCGCCTTGCGTCACATCCCTATTTTGTGTGCTGCGGGACGATCGAACCCCGCAAAAATCATCTCATGTTGCTCCATGTTTGGCGCGAACTCGTGCGCCGGCATGGGCCGGACACGCCTAAGCTGGTCCTCGTTGGCGTGCGCGGCTGGAACTATGATCCAGTGGTGGATCTCCTTGAGCGCAGTCCGGCTTTGCGCGACCGCGTCATCGAAGTTGCGGGATTGACGTCGCCGGCGCTCAAGCGTCTGCTCGATAATGCCTGCGCTCTGCTCATGCCGTCTTTTGCGGAAGGCTATGGCCTGCCGGTGCGCGAGGCGCTTGCAGCCGGCACGAAAGTGCTCGCATCCGATATTCCAGCCTTTCGGGAAATCATCGGTGAAAATTTGCAGCTTCTGAGCCCGCTCGATGGCGAGGCATGGCTTTCGGCGATTCGCGCTCTTGGCGCGAGGGGGCCGGAAGAACCGCAGCCGTCCGGCGACATGTCAGCCGTTGACGGAAAGTCCGGGGGTTGGCCCGCTTATTTTGACGCGATCGGGGGCTTCCTGGCGGGCATATGAATCTTTCTCGCCTTCGCGGAGCTCACGAATGCCGGCGATCATTTTGCTGACGAATAGACCAACGAAGATCGTGCCGGTCGCGACCATCAAGACATCATAATCGGAAATGAAGAGGCCATTGATGGTAAAGCCCATTTGGCCTTCTACGAAGATCGCCATGTTCATGGCGATGAGGCCGATTCGCAATTCCGTTGGTCCGAAAGCAACGAAGGAGAGCTGGTATACGCCATTCAAGTGGTAGTTAATAAACACATACATACAGAGCAGATAATAACCAAGGAGAGCGAAGAGGGCTGCATCCATGCGCACGTAGGAGCTGAGGCCAACGCCGATCATGATGATCAGATTGCAGAGGGCATCCGTCGTGCTGTCGAGGAAATAACCATATCGCACTCTTTCGCGGCGGCGGTGACGGGCGAGACTGCCGTCCAGCGAATCGCCGAACCAGTGCACGACGAAACCCAGAGTCGCGATCAATACGAAATGGCGATCAAAGCGCGTGCCGATATAGCCGGCGAAAACCATAAGCGCGCCGACAACGCCGACCGCCGTCAAGATGTCCGGGGTGACCCGTTCCGGCATGTGCGCACAGAACCAGTCGAGGATCTGACGTTCCCGACGTGCGATGAAATTGGCTTGGACCCTGCGCCCTGTCGACATTTGGATGTCTGCACTTCGCATATACGGATCCTGAACAATTGACCAACGCGATACCGGCGTCATCACGGTTAAGACACGCCAGCCATATCGCATGGCCTAACGATCTGGCCGCAGAGCCATAACGAGACTCCTAGAGCGATATTGAGGCCATGGGCTAGAAGAGAATGTCGGCGCCGCACATTTTCTTTGTGATTGTTGTAGTCATGCCACAAGCGCTCGCCGTATCATCAGCGTTCAGCGCGCGTTGAGTAGGTCGATTGAAGTCGTGTCTGTTCGCGGATATAAGGCCCCACGGTCGCTGACACGGTGCCCCGGCCATTTCGATCCGAACTTCATGTCGCGGTTTCCCGATAACCGCAGAGAGGGTCCGTTTTTTCATGACGCGTAGGGATGCGGAACTCCAGGATGCGGCGCTCAAGGATTTGGAAAGCATCGTTGCCCGTCGTCTCGTGGCTGAGCGCGAAAGCGACTATGGGGCCGTTACGGCATCGCCGAATTATTATGAGGGGATGACGGATTTCTCGACCCTGCCTGGGCAGCAGGAACTCATGTTGCAGCGGTCCATGGCCGCGGTCGTCGGTCTCGCCAATCCATTCTTCCGGGTGCATGAGAGCCGCGCCGGCGCGACATCCATGATCGAGGGCCGCCGCTATGCCAATTTTTCGTCCTACGACTATCTTGGATTGAATGGCCATCCAGAGGTGCAGCAGGCGGCCCAGCAGGCCATCGAATATTATGGGACCTCCTGTTCGGCGAGCCGGGTGGTCGCCGGCGAGCGGCCGCTGCATCTCAAGCTCGAAGCCGCTTTGGCTGCGCATTATCGTCAGGATGCGGCGATTGTCTTCGTCAGCGGCTATGCGACGAACCTTGCCACGATAGGCACGCTGCTCGGCCCTAAGGACCTTATCGTTCACGATAGCCTTGCCCATAATAGCATTGTCGTCGGCGCAGCTTTGTCCGGTGCCGAACGTCGAAGCTTTCCGCACAATGATCTCGCAGCTCTGGATGAGCTTCTCGCGGCGAGCCGCGCGCAATATGCGCGTGTTCTCATCGTCGTCGAAGGCCTCTACAGCATGGACGGCGATTATCCGGATCTCCCGGCGCTCGTCGCGTTGAAGAAGCGCCATGGCGCCTGGCTCATGGTTGATGAGGCGCACGGGCTCGGCGTTCTCGGTGACAAAGGGGCGGGTATTTTCGAACATTTTGACGTCGACCCGTGTGATGTTGATATTTGGATGGGCACTCTGTCTAAAACATTGGCAGGGTGCGGCGGCTATATCGCCGGTTCTGCCATGCTGGTCGATTATCTCAAATGCATGGCGGGCGCCTTCATTTACAGCGTCGGTCTCTCGCCTCCGATCGCCGCTGCCTCGCTCAAGGCACTTGAGATTCTGCATCGCGAGCCGGCGCGGGTCGCGCTCTTACATCGCGTGAGCCGGTTCTTCTGGGAGCGGGCAAAGGCGCGCGGTCTCGATGTTGGTACAAGTGAGGGTTATGCGATCGTGCCGATCATCACCAAGAATTCGCTCGTCGCCGTCGCCCTCAGCCAAAAGCTGTTCGAAAACGGGATCAATGTGCAGCCGATCATCCACCCGGCTGTGCCTGAGCAATGTGCGAGGCTGCGTTTCTTTCTGACGGCTGAACACACGGATGCGCAGATCGAGATGACCATTGATGCGATCTGCGCGGCTCAGGCGGCGATCGGCGATGGCAGTTTTTTGCTTGCAGCTACCAGCTGAGACATAGCTTTGGCCACGATCGAAATTCGGGAAGTCCGCGATCGCGCCGGCCTTACCGCCTTCAATGATGCAGCCTATGTCGCGCAGGCGACCAATCCGCATTGGGTCGCGCCGGCGCGCATGGAGGTCTATCAGGCTTTCGATCCGAAACGATCTCCGCTGATGCGGGAAAATACGGTTCGCGCTTTCGTCGCCTTTGATGGAGCGCGCCCCATTGGCCGCATCGCGACTGTGGTCAATCCTGCCTATCTTAAGAAGCATGACAATAGCGTCGGTCATTTCGGCCTTGTTGACGCGATCGACGATGCGAGCGTCTTCGCCGCTCTTCTCGACGCGGCGGCGGCGAGCCTGCGTGCGCATGGTCTTGCCCGGATGCAGGGCCCCTTCAGCCTTTCGATCAATCACGAGAGCGGCGTGTTGGTGGACGGCTTCGAACATCCCCATGTCGTGCGCACAAACCATTCGCCACCCTTCTATTCGGCGCATTTGCAGGCGGCCGGATGCCGCAAGGTGATGGATCTCATGGCGGCCTCCTGCCGCGTTGCCGAATCGGATTTTCCCCAGCGCGTTGCCAAACTGGTGGCGGCTTCGAAGGCCGCGGCCGAGATCGAGACGCGCGGCCTCAGTTTCCTTCGTTGGACACGGGAATTTCCACTGATTCTCGATCTCTACAACGATGCCTGGAGTGACAATTGGGGCGCTGTCCCGGTGGGCCGCGACGAGGCCGCGATGATAGCGCATCTGATGCTTCCAGTTTCGAAACCTGCTTGGATCAGAGTGGCGCGCAGGGGCGGTGAGCCGATTGCGATTGTTGCTCAGATCCCCGATGTCAACGAGGCTCTAGCGGGGCTGGACGGGCGTCTGCTGCCATTTGGCTGGGCCAAATTATTGGCGCGAATTCACCTGCAAGGGACAAAACGCGCACGAATTCCGATGATCGGTGTCACGAAGCGTTGGCGGGGAACTCGTGTCGGATCGCTCGCCATCAGCATGTTGCTTGCCGAGGTGATCACCCAGGCACAGAAGGCGGGTGTCGAAGAGACCGAAATCAGCTGGATGCTCGAACACAATCGCGCCGTTCTTAATCTCGTCGCAAGCCTGCCAGCATATCACACCCGCACCTTTCGCATCTACGAACGGGAATTTTGAGCGAGCGCTGACTCGGCCTTGTTTCCAAGGCGCGGATCGTCCGCGAACGATGGGGGAACACAATTGGAATCAAGAGACCTTTTGGCCACTGCGGCTTGTATTTTACCGGTGTCGCTGGGTTGCAACTTGACAAGCGCGGCTACCTCAGCGGTAAGTTCCGCAGTATGGAAATGGCTTCCCGTCGCTTCATTGCAGCGCAACACGTTTCGTAGTCTTAATTCCTTCTCCGCTATTTTGGGCAGCAACGCGCCTTGAACGAGTTAGATGATATCGCCTTGGTCGGCCGCGCCTGCAGGTTGCCGGGCGCACCCTCCGTAACAGAGCTGTGGCGGCTGTTGGCGTCGGGAACCTGCTCCGTGTCGCAGATTCCCGCGGGTCGCTGGTCGCTCGAGCGGCTTCACCATCCTCGCACCAATGAGCGCGGGCGCACCTATACTTGGGCCGCGGGCGTATTGGATGACATTTGGGGGTTCGACCCTGGCGCGCTGGGCCTGTCGCCGCGAGAGGCGGAGCAGATGGACCCGCAGCAGCGCCTGCTGCTCGAACTGACCTGGGAAGCGCTTGAGGATTCGGGCATCAGGCCGTCGGAGCTGGCCGGCTCGCAAACGGGCGTCTATGTCGGCGCATCTGCGCTCGATTATGGCAATTTGCGTATTTTGGACTGTGCCGCTGGCGATGCCTATTTCGCAACCGGCAATGCATTGTCGATCATTGCCAACCGCATTTCCTATGTCTTTGATCTGCATGGCCCGAGCTTCACGGTGGACACCGCCTGTTCATCAGCCCTCGTCGCGCTGAATGAGGCGGTGATCGCCTTGCGCAATGGCCGGATCGACACTGCCATCGTTGCCGGCGTCAATATCCTCTCGAGTCCGTTTGGCTTCATCGGCTTTTCGCAAGCAACCATGCTGTCGCGGCGCGGGCTTTGTCAGGCATTTTCTGCGAATGCGGATGGCTTCGTTCGCTCGGAAGGCGGGGTCGTTCTCGTGCTGCGGAACCGGCGGGCCGCGGCGGACAATGTGATCCATAGTTTGGTCGTCGGCTCCGAGATCAATTCGGACGGGCGTACCACCGGCATTTCTTTGCCGTCGAGCCATTATCAAGCCACGCTGCTGAAATCCGTGTATGGCAATGGCCGTTTTGATCCTGATCGGCTCGCTTTTGTCGAAGCGCATGGGACCGGCACGCGGGTCGGCGATCCAGTCGAGGCGGCGGCGCTGGGCGACGTGCTTGGGCGGCATCGCGTCCATCCGCTTCCGATCGGGTCGATCAAGACGAATATTGGGCATGTGGAAGCGGCTTCCGGTCTTGCAGGCGTGCTCAAGGCGTCTTTGGCCCTGGAATATGATCTTCTGCCGGCTTCGTTGCATTTCGACGAACCCAATCCGGACATCGATTTTGCCGGTCTCAATCTCGAGGTCTGCACAGCCGCTTTGCCGCTGGCGCGACAGGCCGCGCCGCGCCTTGCCGGCATCAGCTCTTTCGGCTTCGGCGGTACCAATGCCCATGTCGTGCTGGCCGACGCGCCGCCGCAGCCGCCGCGCGAAACCCGACGTCCGCCGAACTATCTCTTGCTTTCAGCGCAGAGCCGCGCGGCATTGGCGGAACTCGTCGATCATTACCAGAGCCGTATCGCGCAATGCGACGTGCAAGAGGCCGCGGGGATTGTCGCGGCCGTAGGACACCATCGTGACGCTTTGAGCCGCAGACTCGTGGTGTCCTTTGAGAACCAGACGCAGCTCGTCGCCGCTCTCGGAGCTTGGCGCGACGAGACGTCCGGCGCGTCGGGGTTTGTCAGCGGTGAGGCGGTCGGCCGCGATGCCCTGGTCGCCTTTGTCTATTCCGGCAATGGCAGCCAATTCGTCGGCATGGGTCGTAGCGCCTATGCCCAGAATTACATTTTCAAGACGCATTTCGATGCGGTGTCCCGGCGTTTCGAAAAATTGTCCGGCTGGTCGTTGATCTCGGCGCTGCATGCGGCTGATCTCGACAAGACCTTGAAATCGACGCAGTTCGCGCAGCCGCTTCTTTTCGCGGTGCAATCTGCCGCGACGCAGGCTTTGCGGGCCTATGGCTTCACGCCGTCTTTCGTGCTCGGCCATAGCGTCGGTGAAGTTGCGGCGGCGGAAGCGGCTGGTATTCTCGATCTCGAAAATACTGTGCGGCTTATTCATTACCGCAGCCTGCATCAGGAGATCGCCTATGGCCGCGGCAGCATGGCTGTCGCCATTGGTTCGCATGACTCTGTCCACGCGATGCTCGAAGGGCTGCCCGAACTCGAAGTAGCCGCCACCAACAGTCCGCGTGCCTTTACCCTGTCGGGAAGTGTCGCCGATCTGGAACGCCTGAGCAAACTGGCCAGGGCGCATCAGGTGCGGATCCGGAAACTCGATCTCGCCTATCCTTTCCATAGCCGTGGGATGGCCGGGGTCGAGGCGCCATTGCTCCGGGATCTGGCCACGCTCGATCCCGTGGACGGGCATGTCGATTTCATTTCCACCGTTTCTGGGCGGCTGATGCCCGGACGTGAGCTCAAGAGCAGCTATTGGTGGGACAATGTGCGCCAGCCGGTGCGCTTCATGGACGGCGTGCGCGAAGCGGTGCGACGTGGAGCGCGAATTTTCGTCGAAATCGGGCCGAGTTCTGTGCTCCTGTCTCACATCAACGACAGCCTCGATGCGAGCGGCTGCGAGACGGCGAGCTTCTGCGTTCTCGATCGCAAAGAGACGAATGAGGATCCGTTCCGTATCGCCGTTGCGACAGCGCTCGCGCGCGGCGCGAAAATTCATCCGGGCAAGGTGTTCGGCGACGATCCCGGTGCCTCGGTCGCTTTGCCGCTCTATCCATGGCAGCGCAAGCCGTACCGGATTCCCGATTCGCTTGAATCGCCTGGATTGATTCGTCCGCTGCCGTGGCATCCCTTGATCGGTGCGCGTAATGCATCGGACGCCTTGGAATGGCATTCGATCCTGGATCCGGTGCTGGTTCCATCGCTTGCGGACCATTGCATCGACGGCACGATACTGCTGCCGGGCGCGGCCTTTGTCGAAATGGCGCTGGCTGTCGCGCGCGACTGGCTCGGCAGCGAACAGGTGACCATCGTCGATCTCGAGATCTTACAGCCGATGCCACTCGCCATGGATGCTGCGCGCGAGGTGCTTTGTCGCGTCACCCCTGCTATCGATCTCTTGGAAATTCTCAGCCGGCCACGTCTATCCTCGACGGGTTGGCAGACGCATGCGAAGGCCAAGATCATCAAGCAGCCTGCCGCGCCCCATGCGGCAGTGGCGATCGACCCGGCGATCGATGTCGCGCCCGCAACGGCGAGCAGCGCCAAAGACATCTACGCCACAGCTGCGAGTGTGGGCCTTGGTTTCGGTCCGACTTACCGGCAGCTCGATCGAGCTTGGCGCAGTGGCCAGCAGACGATCGTGGTCGATCTTGTCGGCGCCGATCCAGATCCGGTCTATGGTCTAGATCCGGCGCGTCTCGACTCCTGCTTCCACGGCCTTGTCCTGCTCTTCTCCGAGCTGGCGCGCAAAATGTCCCGGGCCGCCTATGTGCCGGTCCGTTTCGGGGAAGTGCGGCTCCACCGGCCAGGGGCGGCGATCGCGCGGGCGCGCATCGACATCTTGCGTCTCGACGAGCACGGCATACTCGCCAATTTCCAGCTCCTCGATGGGAGCGGTAAGATTATCGCGTCGCTGCGCGACGCCCGCTACCATGTCATGCGTATGGCGCGTGACGCGAAAGCCATTGCGGAACCCCTGTATCAAGCGGCGCGGCTCGCCTGTCTGCCAACGGCATCGCTCATGGAAGCGCAGCTGCTTGCGCCGGCGATCCGTGATGCGGCGCAGTCGATCGGCCATCTGCCCACGGAAGGGACGTTCCGTCCGGATTTCCTGCTGCTTGAAGGCTGGGCGACCTCGGTTGCGCTGGATGCTGCGCGCCGTCTTGCGGCGCGGAGCGAGAACAAGGCCGGGATGCATGTCAGCCTGGCGCGCCTGCCGGAGCCGGCGCGGCCATGGTTCCACGGCTTG